>DASYUH010000099.1 GCA_036001465.1 Candidatus Polarisedimenticolia bacterium | reverse complement strand
GGATCGGCCGCGCCCCCGGGATTCGCCCGCTGGCATGCCCGAAGACCTTTTGACGAAACTCCCGGAGCCTACTTGCCCCAGCGCCAGGTAGCGCCCGCGTTCAGGCTGAGACCGTCGAATTTCACGTCTTGTTCGAAGGCGCCGAAACTGATCGACGTGTCCACCTTGCGCCACATCACCTGGGCGAAGAACCGGGCGCTGTCCTGGGCTCCGATATCAAGGCCCGCATCGAGATACACGCCGGACTGGTCATCCACGCTGCCGGGGCTGGTGCTCAGGAAGTAATAGGTGACCCCTGCGCCCATGAAGGGGTTCACTGTCTTATCGGGCATGAAATTGAATTTGAAGCCGCCGTCGACGGGAATGGCGGTGAGGTCGAAGGGCTGGCTGGGGGATTGATCGTCCTTGAATTCGGGGTAGTACGTTCCGTGGAATTCCAGCTCGAACCTCTTCGTCAGGTCGAATCCCACGCGCACGCCCGCTCCCAAGCTGGCGTCGGCGTCCTTTGAATCCCAGTAAGACCCGAAGAGACTGAAGCTGCCCGCCCAGGTCGGAGCGGAGAACAGCGCCAGGATCGCCAGGAGCATCGCGACTTTCCGCACTGTGACGACGTTCATGATTCCCTCCTCTGTTGAAGGACCACGCCATGCGAGGTGGACCGAAAAGCCTCCGGACTATACGAGGGCGGTCCATGGCGAAACAGTGAGACGATTCCTGAAATGCCTGTCGGGAGGTTTCCGACAATCACCGGCAATCCTCGCGGCTGGATTCCGCCTTTACGAATCTCCTGATGCCCTTGTCAGGCATCTCCTCAATTGACGGCGCTTCCGGCGCGCCCTAGAGTGGACGTCTATCTGAGCGCCACACAGTGCGGAGCAATCGTTCCGAAAGGGGTGCAGTCATGAGAGAGCCAAGAACCATTGCAGTGGTCGGGCTCGCGCTGGTCGCTTTCCTCGCCGTCGGGTGCACGCAGACAACCGATGCGACCATCACGGGCATGATCAAGACCAAGCTCGCCGCCGACGGTCGGGTCCGTGCGTCCGAGATCAACGTGGATACGACGAAAGGAGTCGTGACCCTGACCGGAAACGTCGATGGCCAGGAGGCCAGGGACGCCGCCATCAAGCTGGCGCGGGACACGAGTGGTGTCAGCGATGTGAAGGACATGATCTCGGTGCGATCCGGAGCCATGAGCGGCGAAGCCCCCGATCCGAACCTTTCGCTCGGGGAGCGCGTCGATGACGCCGGGATCACGATGCGGGTGAAGGCGCGGCTCCTGGACGATCCCCTCGTGAAGGGACTGCAGATCGACGTCGACACCCGGGACACCGTGGTGTTCCTGACGGGATCGGTGGGGAGCGAGGCCGAGCGGAAGCAGGCGATCGAGATCGCCAGGTCGACCGAGGGCGTGACAGACGTCCAGGCGAACCTCCGATGAACACCTTCATCAGGAAGCACGCAGGATTGGCGTCAGGCATCGCTCTCCTTGCGATGCTGGCGGGATGCACCCAGAGCGCCACGATGCGCGGTACGCAGCGCGACAAGACCCTCAAAGGGGCGGGCATCGGGGCGTTGTCCGGCGCCGCGCTCAGCGTGGCGCTCGGCAAGCGGAAGGCGGACGAGATCCTGGTCGGTACGGCGATCGGGGCGGGGATCGGCGCGGGAGTGGGCGCTTACATGGACGCCCAGGAAGAGAAGCTCGCCAGGATTCCCGGCACGAGCATCGAGCGCGTCAGCAAGGACACGCTGCTGGTCCATTTCGATTCGGACATTCTCTTCGCGATCGACTCCTCGACACTCACGTGGGCATCGCGCGACAACCTCGGGAAGGTCGCGGGCGTCATCGACGAATACAAGAAGACGGCGGTGGTCATTCAGGGACATACGGATTCCACCGGCTCGGAGGCTCACAACCAGAACCTCTCCGAGCGCCGCGCGGGGTCGGTGAAGAGTTTCTTCATCGTGCACGGGGTCAACGAGGAGCGGCTGGCCGCAACCGGCTTCGGCGAGGGAGAGCCCGTGGCCAGCAACGAGACGAATGACGGTCGTCGTCAGAACCGCCGCGTGAACATCCTGCTCAAGGCCAAGGCAGTCTGAGAGGTCATCGTGAACTACATCCAAGTCGACAAGGAAAACTCGGGCAGCATCGATCTCTACTACGAGGATCACGGGCAGGGGAAGCCGGTGGTCCTGATCCACGGCTGGCCCCTGAGCGGCGCATCCTGGGAGAAGCAGGTGCCGGCGCTGGTGGGCGCCGGCTACCGGGTCGTCACTTACGACCGCAGGGGATTCGGCAATTCCAGCAAGCCGACCACGGGCTACGACTACGACACCTTCGCCGACGACCTGCACAAGCTCATGACGAAGCTCGACCTGCGCGACGCGGCGCTGGTCGGCTTTTCGATGGGTGGCGGCGAGGTGGCTCGCTATCTCGGCGCCCACGGCAGCAAGCGCGTGAGCAAGGCGGTGTTCATGTCCTCGACCACGCCGTTCCGGCTGAAGACGCCCGATAACCCGGCCGGCGTGGAGAGAATCGTCTTCGAAGCGATCCAGAAAGGCATCGCCGCGGACCGTCCGGCGTTCCTGTCCGGCTTCCTGGCGAAGTTCTATAACGTCGACAGCCTGAAAGGCAGCAGGATCAGTGACGAGGCGGTGCGGCTGAGCTGGAGCATCGCGGCGGGTGCGTCTCCCAAGGGTACGCTGGACTGCGTCCAGGCGTGGCTCACCGACTTCCGCGAGGATCTCAAGCGCGTCGACGTCCCGACGCTGGTCGTGCACGGGGACGATGACCGAGTTCTTCCGCTGGCCGGCACCGGAAAGCGCACGCAGGAGTGTGTCAAGGGGAGCCGGCTGGTGGTGATCAAGGGCGGCCCGCACGGTTTGAACTGGACGCACGCGGAAGAAGTCAACCGCGAGCTGCTGACCTTCCTCGCGGAATGACGGCACGACCTCTGTCGTAAGTGCAGGCGAGTCGGCGGCGACGACCCGGCGCGGGGTGATCTCGATGCGAACTGTCCTCCAGCGCGCCTGGCCCGGACTCGTTGTCGTCCTTCTTGCGGCCGCGGCCTGCGGTCCGCGCGAATCCATACCGGGGCGCCTCCAGGCGCGCCTGAGGTCCATCGCCGCTGGACGGCCGGATCTCTCGCGCGACGAGGTCCAGCAGGCGCTGGCACGGCAGTTGAGGGTGGCCCCTGTTCCGTCGGCGGGCGGAGGAACCCCGTCCCACCCGATCTTCCCGACGCGCGACACACTGACGGAGTTCTACGCCAGCCATGGGCATCGGCTCGCATGGTGCGACGACTCCGGCAGGATCCGCCCTTCGACCACGACCCTGCTCGATGCGCTGCGACGTGCGGGCGAACACGGTTTGGACCCGGAAGACTACGCCCTGAGCCGACTCGACCTCCTGGAGGCGCAGATCGGCAAGGGTCCGTTGGACGACGCGGCGGTCGCGCGTCTGGCCGATTTCGATCTGCTCATGACCGCCGCCTTCTTCCGGTATGCGTCCGACCTGTCCACCGGCCGGGTGCACCCCGACGAGATTCGCAACGACTGGCACACGAATCTCCCCGATCTCGATCCCCTGACCAAGCTCGATCGGGCGCTCGAGGGGGACAATCTCCCGCAGTTGCTCGAAGCCTTGCCGCCGCCGCACACCGGCTACGCCCGCCTGCGCGAGGCGCTGAAGGGTCTGCGCGAGATCGACGCGGCAGGCGGATGGTCGGCGATCCCCGACGGCCCCGAGATCGAGATGGGCTCGCGCGGACCGAGGGTCCTCCTCCTGCGTCAGCGGCTCGCAGAGCCTGCGGGGTCGGGAGACTCCGCCACCGGCGCGCCACCGGGCGCGGGAGATCAGTTCGACCTGGCGCTGGCCGACTCGGTCCGCCGCTTCCAGGGGCGGCACGGGATCGAACCCGACGGGAGGCTCGACACAACCACCCTGGCCGAGTTGAACGTGTCCGTCGAGCGGCGGATCCGGCAGGTCGAGCTGAACCTCGAGCGCTGGCGGTGGATCCCGCGCCGGCTCGGCGATCCTCATATTTTCGTGAACATCCCGGGGTTCGACCTCGAGCTCGTCCGAGGCGGGATATCCGCGTGGCGCACGCGCATCGTCGTCGGGAAGGCGTTCACGTCCACGCCGGTGTTCAGCGATCGAATCGTGGCGATCGTGGTCAACCCGCCGTGGAACGTGCCGGAGAGCATCGCCCTTGGAGAGTACCTGCCCGAGCAGCGGAAGAATCCGAGGGCGTTCGAGCGCCACGGCCTTCGTCTCTTCGAGGGCCCGGAGGAAGACGCCCGCGAGGTGGACCCGGCGACCGTGGACTGGCGTGCGCTGGGCAAGGGACACTTTCCCTATCGCCTGCGCCAGGACCCCGGACCGACCAACGCGCTCGGCCGCCTGAAGTTCCATCTCACGAACGATTACCGCATCTATCTACACGACACGCCCACGCGCGGCCTGTTCGGCCAATCGGATCGGGATCTCAGCCACGGCTGCATCCGCGTCGAGAAGCCTCTCGATCTGGCGCGGCAGCTCCTGGGAGAGGAGTCGCAGGGTCTGCTCCGCGAAGCCCTGGCCCAGGCGAAGGAGCGCCACCTGTCCGTCAAGCCGCCGGTGCCGATCCACATCCTTTATTTGACGGCCCGGGTCGACGAGGCCGGCGTCCTGCGCTTCAGTCCGGACGTGTACGAGTTCGATGGACCCCAGCGAGCCGCGCTGGATCGCGTGGCGACTCGGGTTTCAGGCGGGCCGGCGTCGGGCGCGAAGGAGGCCACTCGCCCCCCCGGCCAATAGGGCCGGCACAGGCCACTCGCCATGCTGCGGATGACATCGCGCCCGAACAGCCCTATACTGTCTCCATCATGAAAATCCCTCGGACACTGCTCCTGACGACCCTGCCCCTGCTGGCGGTGGTGCCTCCCACGCGTGCCGCGGGCGCCGTGGCGCTTCCTGGATCACCGGACCCCCCGGCGGCTCTGCCGGCGACCGGCCGGATCGCCTTCGCTCTCGAGCCGACACTGTTCCATGCCGCCCCGACGGTGCGACCCGAGGCCCTTCGGGCAGCGCTTGCCGCCTGGGACGCCCTGCATTCCCGGGGAGAGGTCTCCCGCCCGGTCCTCACGGTGATCGACTACGGTCTGCCCTCGACGATCAAGCGGATGTGGGTGTTCGACATGGACTCTCGCCGGCTGCTCTTCCACGAACTGGTGGCGCACGGACGGAATTCGGGCGAGGACGTGGCCCGGTCGTTCTCGAACGAAGAGGGGAGCCTCATGACCTCGCTGGGGGCGTTCGTGACCGGCACGACGTACAACGGAAAGAACGGCTATTCGCTGCGCCTGCGCGGGATGGAACCGGGGATCAACGATCGGGCGGAATCGCGGACCATCGTGGTCCACGGGGCACCCTACGTCGGCGAAGAGGTCGCGCACAAGCTGGGGCGACTCGGTCGCAGTTACGGCTGTCCTGCCGTCCGCCCCGCCATCGCCCGGACACTGATCGACCAGGTCAAGGACGGTACGCTCCTGTACGCCTGGCACCCGTCACTGGACAAACCGGCGGCGCCGGCCGGCGCCGCGTCCACGATCGCGGACCTTGGCCTGCCGAATGGCCGGTGGCGCCACGGGCGCTGATCGCCCTCGCGCAGTGGGCCCTGGTCGCTACGCGCGAAAATACTCGCGCACCTTCGCGGCGACCTGCCGATCCGTCATCCTGTCGACTGTCTCCACGGCGACGACGCGTCCGTCGATCTTGTCCTTCTCGAGTCGTTTCCTCAGCTCCCCCTTGGCCTCGCCCGGGCCGAAGATCAGGATCGCTTCCGCAACGTGAATGGCCGCTATCACCGCATCGTAATAGGCGCGTAGATGGCCCATGAATTCTCTCTCGCGGCTGTCATCGGCCTGGACTCTCTGCGATTCATGGGGCCCCGACGAGATTGCACCGGGGTGCTTCTCGACGTGTGATTCAATCACCCGGGTCTCTTCCCCTTTGTCCGAGACCATCGCGATCACGGCCCTCCGATGGTCGATCCACAGACCTGCGATTGTTTTCATGGACTGCTCCCTAGGTGACGGCTCGGGGCCCGAGGAGACGGTCACCCTGGACCAGCCGGTGGACATCGAGGAAGGTGCCCGGATCGGTCAGGGCGCGCAGCGCCAGCGGGGCCTTCGCGAGACGCCGAATCAGCCACGGAGATTGAAACACCATCCGAAGGGCCTGGCGCTCGGCGTCGAGACTGAAATACATCTGGTTCGCGGCGCGGAACACGCGCGCCACCTGTTCGTAGAACTCGCGGACGTCGAGGCGCGTCGGCGTCAGGGCGGTGAAGAGAGAGAAGGCGGGATGCGAAACGGCGCTCCTGTCGGCCAGCTCCGGAGACTCCTTCAGGGATTCCGCGTAGAGGTCGGTGCCCGGCAGCGGGGTCGCGACGGTGAAGTTGGAGGTCCTAATCCAGCGCCGGTGCGCCTTCAGGAAGCGGACCATCTCGTCGAAATAGGCGCGAGTTGCGTCGCACGGGATGACGAACTGGGCCGTCACGATGGCTCCGGTCTCCGCGGCGCGACGGATCGCCTCGATGTTCTTGTCGACCGTGTTGCGCTTGCTGAAGCTCTTGAGTTGATCGTCCGTCACCGCCTCGACGCCGAACAGAATTCTCTTCAGCGCTCCGCGCCGGATCCAGGCCTTGAAGCGATCCTCCTCGCGCAGGTAGAGGTCCGTCCGGGTCTCGACCGTCAGCCAGAAATCGCCACGGCGCGGGAGAAAGTCCGACGCCATCCATTCCAGGAGCGGATCGTAGAGTTCCTGGATCTGCCTCTCGCTGGCCTGCATCCAGATGTCGTCCGCGAAAAAGAAGGCGCGGATGGCGGGGGGTAGCGAATTGAAGTCGTGCTGGACGTTCGCCAGGGATGCGAGTGAGACTTTACGCCCGTGCGTCTTCCAGACGGTACAGAAAGTGCAGTCGTAGGGGCAACCCTCGCTCGTCTGCCCCATCCCGGTGGGCCGAAATCCCTGGAAGTACTCGCGCCAGTAACGCTTGGGGAGAAGGTGCCAGGCGCATGGGTACAGGCTCGCCAGGGGCGCCACGGGCGGCCCCGGGTCGAGGACCCAGCGTCCATCGTCCCGGTGGAAGAACCCGGGGAATCGCGTCGGGGCCCGTCCCGCCTCACGAATCTCGGCGGCCAGCGCCGCGAAGGCAGCGTCGCCGTTCCGGAAGCAGATCAGATCAGCCGCCGAGTCCCAGAATGACGCGGGGTCCTCCGAGGGAGCGGTTCCTCCGAGGACGATGGTGGTCGCGGGGGAGACGCTCCGGATCGCCGCGGCCACGCCGATCGCTTCGTCCCCGTTCGAGGTGAAGGTGAGGGAGATCCCTGCGAGGCCGGGCGGATCGCGGCGGACCCGGTCCAGCAGTCTCTCCTTCTCTCCCGCGATGCGAAGATCCGCGATCTCCACGTCTTCCGCCTGCCCGAGCTGGCCGGCGAGACGCGCCTGCGGGAGGGGAGGGTAGTTTGCGACGTTCGGGAGGCTGAAACGACGGGTGACCGGGTTGATGCCGGGCTCGATCAGGATCACTCCGCGTCGCCGTCCGGGGATCATAGGGACATCCATTTTATTCCCCGCTTCCGAGCACCAGATGGTCGACGAACGGCTTCGGGGCCGCGGCCCGCCCGCGGGACCAGGGAGGAGAATCGATCCCGGGGCCGCGTCATGGCACGAAAGTGCCGGCCGCAGCACGACTTGAACGAACCGCAGACCTTCGAAGCGGCCCGCCTCTCCTTCGTGGGCGGGTCCGCGAGTAAGGCCGCCCCCGACGCGGGTATCAGGAATTCCCTGAATTGACCCTTCCCTGGCCCGCCGCCGGTTCCAGGCTGGCCACGAGAAGCACGTTCCCGGGGTTCAGCGGACTCGCCACGTCGTCCGCCACGACGTGAAAGCCGATCTTGACGAGGGCGGTCTGCAGCTCCGAGATGGGCCGGAAACGGACCGCGGGTCCCCGGTTCCATCCCATTCGAGTGATCCACGCCTCGACAATCCGGGTGAAGCGCGCGCCGCCCGGGCGGGCTCCGTCCCCCTCCCGGATGAGCAGGCGACCGCCCCGTCCCAGCGCCGCCCGGCAGCGCTCGAGAATCTCCTCCTGTCTGTGGGCGTCGTAGTAGTGGAGCACGTCTACCAGGGTGATGACGTCGCAGGCGGGCACGGCGAAGGCATTCAGGTCGCCTTCGACGATTTCCACACCCGGGAGGCCGTGCGACGCGTGCAGCCCGCAGCGCACCTTCTCCGGATCCCAATCGACCCCGAGCGCCTGACGTCGTTCGCCGAGCTCGCCGAGCAGCACCGGGAGCATCCCGAGGCCGGAGCCCAGGTCCACGGTGAACGTGTCCTGGCGGATATGCCTCGCGATCGCGCGGTAGCACGGGTCCAATCGGTATTTCACGCGCGTGTACCAGCGGAACCGCGGGTGAAGCCCCGCATAGCGTGCCGTCGCGGCCTTGAACGCCCGCTCGATGGGATCGTGCTCGCCGCGGATCACGTCTCCTCCGTATCGCCAGGGAATTCTATCAGGGCGCCATTCCCCGGTATTCGGTAGAATCCACCCTGATGTCAGCCCCCCCCGCGCCCCGCCGCCCAATCGAGCCCGAGTCGGCTCCGCCGATCTTCGAGGCATCGGGGCTTCGCAAGGCATACCGGCTGGGCGCCACCACGATCGAGGCTCTCCGCGGCGTCGACCTCGTCGTCGAGAGGGGCGAGTTCGTGGTGGTCGCCGGGCCCTCGGGGTGCGGGAAGACGACGCTCTTCAACCTGCTCGGCGCACTCGACGGGCCGGACTCCGGGATCGTGCGTTTCGAAGGGAGCGACCTGGGCCGGATGACGCCCGGCGAGAAGACGCTGTTCCTGAGGCGCAAGGTCGGATTCGTTTTCCAGTCGTTCAACCTCGTCCCGGTGCTCACCGCCTACGAGAACGTCGAGTACCCGTTGTGGATCGACGGCCTGCGCGGGACCGAACGTCGGCGACGGACCGAGGATGTGCTCGCCTCCGTCGGTCTCGCCGCCCGCATGCGCCAGAGGCCCGACCAGCTCTCGGGCGGGGAGCGCCAGCGGGTCACGCTCGCGCGCGGGCGCGTTCACGAGCCGCGCGTGATCCTCGCCGACGAACCCACGGCGAACCTCGATTCGAAGACGGGAGCGGAGATCGTCGACCTGCTGGCCCGGACGAACGCCGAGCGGGGCACGACCTTTGTCATCGCCACCCACGATCCGGCCATCGTCGAGAGGTCGCCACGCACGGTCCGTCTCCGCTCACCTTGATGGACTTCTTCGCGCCGGGCGCCAGGAACCAGCTGACCCCATCGACCCCGCCAGATAGTTCCCCGCGCGCACGCGACTCCTACAACGACCCGCTGCGCGTCTGCGCCCCAGAACCAGCCGCAGATCCGGCGACCACCCCCCGGGCTCTCGACATGCTCGACGCCCGCGGGGCGCGCTCGACGTTCTTCTGCATCGGGCGGCGCGTGGAGGCGCACCGCGAACTGGCCGCGGAGATCGCGCGGCGCGGCCATCGCGTGGAGAACCACTCCCACCGGCATCGCAACGCCTTCTGGTTTCTCCCGCCGGCGATGCTGCGCGACGAGATCGAGCGCGCCCAGGAGGCGATCGCCGCGGCAACCGGGCACGCGCCGCGCCTGTTCCGTGCGCCCGCGGGGATCAGGAGCCCCCTGCTCGAACCGGCGCTCGCGCGGGCGGGGCTCGATCTGGCGGCCTGGACTCGGCGTGGCTTCGACACGGTGACCGGCGACGCCGGCCGGGTCCTGGCGCGACTCGTACGCGGGCTCGCCCCCGGCGACATCCTCCTCCTGCATGACGGTTCGAGCGCGCGAGCAGACTCGGGGGGCGCGGTGCTGCTGGAAGCATTGCCCCGCCTGCTCGACGCGGTCGCGGCGGCAGGGTTGAATCCCGTGCCCCTGGAGCCACCGACGGCGGGTGAGGGAATCAATGAGGGATGACCACCTCCGTTTCAGGGGCTCCCTGACTCCAGATTAGGGACCGTCCTGATTGCCGGACGAGCCAGATGGATCCAGACTCGCGCGGTCGGCTCGATGCGATCATGACACTGTGGAGGAACTCTACACGCGTCCATTCCTCCTGGCGTTAGCCGCCGTCACCTGCCTTCAACACGCGACGATTCTGGCCGTGCCGCCCACCGAGCCCGCCGCGCCGGCCTTGCCGCGAGCCTTCGTCGACACCGCGCCGATTCCCGACACCGGGACCATCCATCGCGCCAGGAACGGCGAAGAGTTTCGCCGGATTCTCGGGTTGGCGCAGTCCGGTGACGCGATCGTCCTCGACGCCGGGGCCGTCTTCTCGGGGCCATTCACCCTTCCCAGGAAGCCTGGGAGCGGATGGATCACGATCCGGACCAGCGCCGCGGACAGGCTCCCGAAACCCGGGACGCGCGTCGACCCGTCTCATGCCTCTCTGATGCCCAAGCTCGAGACGGCTACGGAGTCCGTGATCACCGCGGATTCAGGAGCGCACCACTATCGCCTCATCGGCCTTGAGATTCGCCCCAAGGCAGGCCAGCTTCTCTACAATCTGGTCGAGCTCGGCCTGTCCGACAAATCACTGGAGGCGCTGCCCCACCACATCGTCGTCGACCGCTGCTATCTTCACGGCGACCCCAGGCTCGGCACGCGGCGCGGCATCGCCCTCAACGGTCGCGAGATCGCCGTCGTCGACTCCTACCTATCGGATTTCAAGGAGGTCGGAGCCGATTCGCAGGCGATCGCCGGCTGGAACGGTCCTGGTCCGTTCAAGATCGTCAACAACACCCTCGAGGGGGCGGGGGAGAACCTCATGTTTGGAGGGGCGGACCCGGCGATTCGTGACCTCGTCCCCTCTGACATCGAAATCAGGCGCAACCTCTTCCGGAAGCCCCTGTCGTGGAAACAGGGGGATCCCTCCTTCGCGGGGACGGCCTGGACCGTCAAGAACCTGTTCGAGCTGAAAAACGCGCGCCGTGTCCTCGTCGATGGGAACGCGTTCGAGAACAACTGGGTCCATGGGCAGTCGGGGTTCGCCATTCTTTTCACCGTCAGGAATCAGGACGGCTCGGCGCCGTGGTCCACGGTCGAGGACGTCACGTTTACGAACAACGACGTGCGGCACACGGCCTCGGGCGTCAACGTGCTTGGTACGGATGACGCCGCGCCGAGCGGTCCCACACGGCGTATCGCGATAAGGAACAACTTGTTCGACGACGTGGGCGGCCCGCGGTGGGGAGGAGGCGGCCGGCTCCTCCAGCTCCTGAACGGCGTGGCGGACCTGGCCTTCGAGCACAACACCTGCCTCCACACCGGGAACATCGTCACGGCGGAAGGAGCGGTCCATCCCAGGTTCGTCTTCCGCGACAACATAGTTATGCAGAACGAATACGGCGTCACGGGTGCAGGGAAAGCTTCGGGCAGGAGCACTCTCGAGGCCTTCTTCCCCGGTGCTCGGTTCGTCCGGAACGTCATCGTGGGAGGCGACGCCTCGGTTTATCCCCCCGGCAACTTCTTCCCAAGGTCGGTCGACCAGGTCGGGTTCATGGACCGCGAACGGGGCAACTACCGCCTGGCGAATTCGAGCCGCTACACGCGGGCAGCGACCGGCGGGAAAGACACGGGCGTCGATTTCAGCGAAGGCCGAGCAGGCCCGCCTTGAGTGCCGGGCTCGGCGTTTTCTTCCCCAGCCAGGTGGCGAACAGGGAACGGGCGAAGGCGGCCCCGGGAATCGTGCCTCGGATCTCGTCCTTGACGGCGACGAGGACGCCAGTCCCTGGCAGGTAGGTGAAGGCGAAGGTGTCGCCCTTCGCGACCCTGGTCGGCATGAGCCCGTGGAACGCGGCGATGCCAGCCTCCAGGGCTGCGAAGTCTCCCCCGGCATTCTCCTTGAAACTCTCGTCCCAGGCCTCGAGCAGGTCTTCGCGACCGACTGCGCGAACGAAGACCAGGACGACCCGTTTTGTCCGCTCGGGGCGGAGGATGGCGTCGGCGTCCAGCGACGTCTCCTCGAGGTAGAGCCCGGCGACGTAGATCTTGACCCTGAGCCAGGTCGCTCTGCGCAGCCCCATGCCGTTGAGGACGAGCGTCCGCCCCTCGACCGTCGCCAGGTCGGGGAGTGTGACCCCGGCACGCTCTGCGGCCCGCACCGGCATTGCAAGGCACGCCGTCAGGCACGCCGCGAGGGCCATCCCCCCTCGGATTGACATGATGCGCCTACAACGAGGCGCCGGGGCCGCCGGCACGAGCAGCGTAGTGTCGAACGCCCATCACGGTGTGACGGAATTGGATTGCATCGTCACCGCGCCATCCCGTGCCAGAGCTCGGCCGTTCAGGGTTGCGCCGGTATTGAGCGAGATCGATGCCTGAGCCAGGATGGTTCCAGCGAAATCGGCCGTCGTTCCAAGGGTTGCCGAACTGCCGACCTGCCAGAAGACGTTGGCCGCCTGGGCGCCGCCGCTCAAGATCACCTGTCGACCGGACGCTACGGTCAGGGCGGAAGCGATCTGGAAGATAAAGACACCGTTCGAGTCGCCCAGCGCATCGAGAGTGAGATTGCCCGATGATATTGCGAGCGAGGACGTGGACTTGTAGACGCCGGGAGCGAGGGTCTGCCCGCCCAGGTTACCGGCCACGGTGGCGTCGGCCGGTCGTCCGGCGGCGTCGTTGTAGGCTGAAGTCAGGCTGGACTGGGCCGCATCTGCCGGAGCAACCCCAGCATAGATCGACCCGGAGACGATTCCCGGACCGAATCCCTCGACCGCGGTTCCCGGCCACACGCCGAGATCCCCGGTCACGCTGGTCGGGCCCGTATTGGTGACCGTGGTATGTGCCAGGACCGCGAAATCGTTGCGCCGTCGATTGCTCCGAGCGATACCGGGGACTGAATGCTCAGAGGAGACGTCGGAATGACGCCAGGGATCCCCATTTTGTTGTCATCACTCTTGTTGCAGCCGGCAAAGCAGGCGACCAGCACCAGGGCCATCATGCTCGGATAGTTCCGACGATTGCGCATGCGCGTCTCCTCTCTATGGATCGATTGAGTCACTCTTATACGCCGGGCTTGCGTGCCAAACATTCGGACGTTCCCCGAACGGGCTGTCAAAAAGATCCTTACAGCAACCTGCCATTGGGGTTTTGGGTCCCAAGCCTTGTAAGGAGCGCCCCGACGAAAGATTCATGAATTCTCCGAATTGCCGGGGCCTGACGATTTGGTTATAACCCTTCGACAATATCGCGAGCCAGGCCGTCCACGCGACGAGGACATGGATGGGAGAGCAGATCCGGATGAAATCGCGCTCCAGGCACCGAGGAGGGAAGCGCGCCTACGACGACGCTCCCATAGGCCTCGCGCTGATCAGCTCCGAGGGGCGCTTCCTGCAGGTCAACCCGAAGCTCTGCACGCTGCTCGGCTACACTCGAAGACAGTTGCTGCGGACCACCCTGGCGGCCGTCACCGATCCGCACGACCTGGAGCTCATGGCGTCGAGTTCCCGCCGATTGCTGGCCGGCGAGGTCGACGAGTTCCGGCTGGAGCAGCATTTCCTGCGCGCCGACGGTCGACCGGCTCTGGGCTGGATCAGCGCATCGGTTGCGGGCGGGAGCGGCGATCGGTCGCTCGCCTGCGTCCTCGAGATGGACGAAGAAGGCGAGCGTGGGCCGGCGCGCGACAGGACCGACGTGGTCGAGATCCACTCGGTCCTGGATGACTTTTTCGACGGAGTCGTGGCGACCGACGAACATGGCCGCATCGCATCCTTCAACCGGGGCGCCCAGAGGCTGTTTGGCTACCAGACGGGCGAAGTCCTGGGCCGCGAGGCGAAGCTGATCATCGCGGAGCCCTACCGGGAGGAGTTCGCGAGCTACCTCGCCGGCTGGATGCGACCCGGGCGGGAGACCGCCCCTACCTCGGGATCACGCGAGATGTGGGGCCGGCGCAAGGACGGATCCACCTTTCCGATCGAGTTCCGCGCCACCCGGATGCTCCTGGGTGGCGAGAAGCTCTTCGTCGGCATCCTGCGGGACATCTCCGAGCAGAAGGCCCAGACAGAGGCGCTCGAATACCAGACCCTTCACGATGTCCTCACGAGCCTGCCGAACCGTACCCTGCTGAACGATCGGCTGCACCAGGCCATCCTGTCAGGGAGCCGCCAAAGAAAATCGGCAGCCGTGCTCGTCATGGACGTGGACGGCTTCAAGGAAGTGAACGACACCCACGGACATCACGTCGGCGACCAGCTCTTGCAGAACATCGCCCTGCGCCTGGAAGGCCTTCTCAGGGGTTCCGATACGGTGGCGCGCCTCGGAGGTGACGAGTTCGCGATCGTACCCGCCATCGGCATGGGAGGAGAGGACGGAGCGACGACCGCGAGGAAGATCCTCCGGGCGCTGGAGCAGCCCTTTCTGATCGACGATCGAGTTGTCCGCATAGCCGCCAGCATCGGTATCGCGGTGTACCCCGCGGATGGACTGGACGCGCCGACTCTGATGCGGCACGCCGATGCGGCGATGTACGTCGCCAAACGAGCCCGGTGCGGCTACGCGGTCTACGCCGCCCGGCAGGACCGCCCGGTCGCCGTGCATCTGCCGCTGGCGCGCGAACTGGGGCACGCCATTGCGCACGACGAGCTGGTGCTTCACTACCAGCCCAAGATCGACTTCCGGATCGGCAAGACGACGGGAGTGGAGGCGCTCGTGCGGTGGCAGCACCCGAAGCAGGGCCTGGTGCCTGCGAATCAATTCATCCCCGTGGCGGAGGAGACCGAGCTCATCAAGCCCCTCACACGGTGGGTGCTCAACCGGGCCTTGCAGCAGAGCCGGATCTGGCTGGAATCGGGTCTCGATATCGACATCGCGGTGAACCTCTCCGCACGGAACCTGCAGGACCCGGATCTGCCGGCGACGGCCAGGGGCATTCTGGAGGCCTGGAGGGTCGATCCGGGCAAATTGAAGGTCGACATTCCGGAGCGCAGCATCATGGCGGCCCCGGTGATCGAAACGGCGACGCATCTCGGCGCCATGGGGATCGGTCTCGCCATCGATGACTTCGGCACCGGCTCCGCGTCGCTGGCGCATCTCTCACGCCTGCCCGTCCGGGAGATCAAGATCGACAGGTCGTTCATCGCCGAGAATCTGGGCCAGGGGAATGACTCCGCCCTCCGCCGGATTGTCGATCGAGGGCACAACATGGGACTCAGGGTGGTCGCCGAAGGCGTGGAGGACCAGGAGACCCTGGGCCGTCTAGTGGATCTCGGCTGCGACGCGGCGCAGGGCTTCCACGTCTGCCCCCCGATCGTCGCAGTGGACCTCGTCCCCTGGCTGCGGCACTCCGCCTGGGGAGTCGCGGCTAGGAATCCACCCCTCCGCGTGCAGTAGGGGGCGCCTCGGGACCATGACCCTTCGCGCCCCTGTTCCGGCCTCGCCGGCACGCCTGTCAGGATTTACCACCCCCGGATTCAGATGCGGCCTGATGTTCGAAGCCCGTATGATCTGCGATTGTGTCTTGGGCGGGAGGTGTCGAGCCGAACGCCCCGGATGTGATGGCTCCATGACGGATTTCGTATCGAACCCAGGAGCGGGAAGCGGGTCATGACCGCGGGAACGGCTGCCCGCCGCATCGGCAGAAGCATCGCGAAGATCGGGCTCGCCCATACCTTGCACGATCTGGCCCTGAGAGCGGCGAACCGGGCCGTGCTGTTCAAGATTCTCAAGGGCATGACGGTCGAGCGAGTCCATGCCGAGTTCCTAGTCTGTCCCGAGCCCTACCGCCCGATGTTTCTCGACGAGAAGATGCTCATGGAATACAGCCGGGATACGGCCAACGACATCCCGAGGGGCTTCCTCGAGGAGGCGCTGGCCAAGGGTGACGAATGCTATGGCATCCTGGCCGGCGACACTCTGGCAGCCTATGGCTGGTACTCCCGCGGGCCGACGCGAATCGATCCTCCGGAGCTCGTGCTGCGCCCCGGTGAGCGATACATTTACATGTACAAGGGGTTCACCCATCCCGGCCACCGCGGACGGCGCCTGCACGCGATCGGCATGACAATGGCCCTGCATCATTACCTGGCCAAAGGCTTCAAGGGACTCGTCTCCTATGTCGAGTCCAACAACTTCAGCTCGCTCACCTCGGTCGTCCGAATGGGCTATGAGATATTCGGCACGGTCTGCGTGCTGAAGATCCTCGGAGCCTATCGCCCGCTCGCCAGCGCCGGGTGGCGGGAGCATGGCGTCCGGATCGAGCCCGCGGAGCGCCGCTTCGTATCGGGTGCCGGGGCGCTCGTCGGAGGGTCCCGTCCATGACCAGTCCGTCGCTCCTGGCGGCCACCGCGCTGCTGGCCCTCCTCGTCGGGGCCGCGCTCCCTGTTCTCTATCAGTTGTACCAGACACTGAAGAGAGCGCGCGCGTTCCTCGATACTGCCGGCCCGCAGGTCGAGAGGACGCTCGATCAGGTGGGTCAGGCCGCGCACCGGCTGGATCGAATCGGCTCGAGCCTCGAGGTGCCGGTGCAGACGCTCAGGCTCCTGCTCGTGACCGCGTCCAACGTGGGCCTGTCGATCGCGCGCTCCGGAATGTGGCTGCGAACAGCCTCATCGGTCGGCGGCGCCGTCGCGCCTGCCGTGATCGCGGGAGTGCGTGCTCTTTTCTCGAGGACTGCTATCCGCGAGACACGTAACAGTCACACATCACACACTAGGGAGACTTCATGACACCTGAAAGCAACGGAAACGGGTTGGGATCGTTCCTGGGGGCGTTTGTGCTGGGCGCCGCGGCAGGAGCGACGATCGCGCTGCTCACCGCGCCCCGCACCGGGCGCGAGACGCGGGAGCGGCTGAAGGGAACTCTATCCGACCTGGGGGAGACGATCGAACGCGTTCCCGGTGCGATCGGGAGAGCCGGCTCCAGGGCCGTGAAGGCGGGCCAGGCGGCCTTCGAACAGGCTCGCGGCGAAGTCGTGCGAGGTTCCGATCACTCCTGATCCGTCACCCGTGCGCGCTGGTCTCGCAAGTCGATGAAGCAGCTGGACTTCATGTCTCGATCCGCGTACAATCAGACCAATATGCCAAGGAAGGTTCCGAGGTCCGCCTCTACTGCGGATTGTCTGCCCAAATGTCCGACGGGCATCCAGGGGTTGGACGAAATCACCGACGGCGGTTTCCCGCGCGGCCGGCCCACGCTGGTGTGCGGCGGCCCCGGTTGCGGCAAGACGCTCCTGGCCGCGGAATTCCTCGTGCGAGGCGCGATGCGGTTCGGCGAGCCGGGCGTCCTGATTTGCTTCGAGGAGACGCAGGCGGAGCTGGAGGCCAACGTCGCGTCGCTCGGATTCGACCTGGCCGGCCTGATGCGGCGCAAGAAGCTCGTGGTCGACCACGTCCGCGTCGAGCGCAGCGAGATCCAGGAGACCGGCGAATACGACCTGGAAGGGTTGTTCGTCCGATTGGATTACGCCATCGATTCCATCGGCGCAAAGCGCGTGGTTCTGGACACGATCGAAGGGCTGTTTGCCGCCTTGCCCAACGAAGCCATCCTGCGTGCCGAGCTGCGCCGCCTGTTCCACTGGCTCAAGAAAAAAGGCGTGACGGCGATCATCACGGCCGAGCGCGGTCGCGATGGGATGACACGCAAGGGGCTCGAGGAATACGTCTCGGATTGCGTCATCCTCCTCGACCACCGGGTCAACGAGAGGATCGCCACCCGGCATTTGCGCGTGGTGAAGTATCGCGGCTCGCTGCACGGCACCAACGAGTTTCCCTTCCTGATCGGAGATCAAGGGATCAGCGTGCTGCCGATCACGTCGCTGGGACTGAATCACGCGGTGTCAAACGAGCGGGTATCGAGCGGCATCGCGCGGCTCGACGCGATGCTGGACGGGAAGGGTTTTTTCCGGGGCGGCAGCATTCTGCTCTCGGGGACGCCGGGCACAGGCAAGACCAGCGTCGCCGCTTTCTTTGCCCAGGCCGCCACCCGGCGCGGTGAGCGCGCTCTTTTCTTCACCTTCGAGGAGTCGCCCAACCAGATTATCCGAAACATGCAGTCCATCGGGTTGCGTCTCGGGCCGTGGGTCAAACGCGGGATTCTGCGTTTCCACGCGGCACGGCCCACGCTGTACGGGCTGGAAATGCACCTGGCGACGATGTTCAAGGAAATCAGCACGTTCCGACCGGGCGTGGTCATCGTCGATCCGATGACCAGCCTGCTGGCCGCGGGCAGCGAATCCGAGACCAGGGCGATGGTGACGCGGCTGATCGACTTTCTGAAGGCCCAGCAGATCACCTCGCTCTTCACCAGCCTGACGCACGAAGGCAGCGCGCTGCAGCAGAGCGAGGTCGCCATCTCCTCGCTGATGGACTCCTGGCTGCTGCTGCAGAACATCGAGAGCAACGGCGAACGAAATCGTGGACTCTACGTGCTGAAGTCGCGCGGCATGTCCCATTCGAACCAGATCCGCGAGTTCGTGATTTCGCATCAGGGCATCGACCTGGTGGACGCCTATATCGGTCCGGGCGGGATGCTGGTCGGCGCGGCCCGCGCGGCGCAAAACGCCCGGGAAAAGGCTGCAGCGCTTGCCAGCGAGCAGGACGCCATGCGCCTCCGGCGCACATTGGAGCGCAAGCACACCGCGGTCGAACGGCAAATCGCGGCGTTACGTTCCGAGTATGAAGCCGAGGAGCAGGATGCCCGGCGTGCCAACGGACAGGCGGCTACGCGAACACTCGTCTTGGCGACCGATCGCGCGGAGCTCGGCCGACTGCGTCACGCGGATCCAGAGCGGAGGGTCGGAGCGCGGAAGCACTCAAAACGAGGCGAGAAAAGGCCATGAATCTCAGAAGTGCAGGACGACGCCGTTCCGACCCGGAGCGATCGGCATCGAAATTCTGGGAACTTCGTCTTTACGTGGCGGGCCAGACGCCGAGGTCGCTGACGGCTTTCTCCAATCTTCAACAGATATGCGAAGGTTACCTCAAGGGGCGCTATCGCATCCAGGTGATCGACCTCGTGGAGAAGCCGCAGCTCTCCAAGGGTGACCAGATTCTGGCCATTCCCACACTTGTGCGCAAGTTGCCCGAGCCCGTGCGAAAAATCATTGGCGACCTGTCCGACACCGAGCGCGTTCTCGTTGGGTTGGATTTACGCCCCCCCCCAGCCCGAGTGACCGTGGGTGACGGATCATGAAGAGAGCCAGGATTGGAATCGCGACGAAAGCGTTTGAGAGGGCTGCGGCGGCGGGGCACACGGGCAAGTATGTCCTGAAGCTCTACGTTGCGGGGGCCACCGAAAAATCGCGCCGGGCCCTCGCGCACGCCCGCCACCTGTGCGACGTTGAACTCAAGGGCCGCTGCGAGCTGGAAGTGATCGACGTCTATCAACAGCCCATCCTGGCGCGTGACGGCCAGATCATCGCGACCCCCACGCTCGTCAAGGACTTCCCGCCGCCGGTGCGCCGATTCATCGGGACCCTGGAGAATTCCGCCCAGATGTTCATCGGGCTCGATCTCCAGACCCGCGGTGAGACGCGGTGGTGAAGACGGCAGGCCGACGACGCTCTCCCCGGGCTGCGTCGTCCATGGTCCTCACCGAGCTCCGCGCCCGCTTGGACGAAGCCGAACAGACGCTCAGCGCGATCCGCAGCGGTGGTGTGGATGCCTTGGTGGTCGGGGGCGACGAGGGACCGCGCGTCTACACTCTCGAAGGCGCCGACTACGTCTACCGGGTGCTCATCGAATCGATGAACGAGGGAGCGCTGATCCTGTCGGCCGACGCGTTGATTCTCTACGCCAATCAGTGCTTCGCCAGGATGCTCAACCGCCCGCTGGCGCGGGTGATGGGCCATTCGTTTCACCGGTTTCTCTCCAAAGAGGACCGGGGCGCGCTGAAATCGCTGCTGAATGGAAAAGCAAAGCCTTCGTCCACGATCCAGGTGCTCCTGCACGCGTCAGACAGCGTGCGGATGCCCGCGCAAGTCTCCCTTCAACGCCTGGTCAAGGCCGGCTTCGACAGCGCGGCCTTCAGCATGGTCGTGACCGACATGACCGAGGCCCGGCGGAGCGAGACATTGCTGCGAAGCTTGTCCCACAGCCTCTTGCAGGGACAGGAGGCCGATCGAAGGCGCCTGGCCCTCGAATTACACGATCGCGCCAGCCAGAGCCTGGGCGCGCTCCTCATCCGCCTCCGTGTATTGGCGGACGATCTTCCGGGGCGCTCCAAGGCATTGCGGCGAGACGTGGCGAAAATCAGCGAGCTGCTCGCCAAGACTGCCGAAGTCGTGGAGGGTATATCAAGAAATCTGCGACCCAGCGTACTGGAGATTCTGGGCCTGGTCCCCGCGGTGCACGCCATCATCGGGGAGTTCACGAAGCGGACGGGCATACCCGTCAAGACCGCCTGCGCGCGA
Source organism: Candidatus Polarisedimenticolia bacterium (assembly GCA_036001465.1). NCBI lineage: Bacteria > Pseudomonadati > Acidobacteriota > Candidatus Polarisedimenticolia > Candidatus Polarisedimenticolia bacterium. The sequence continues at coordinate 77,492 of DASYUH010000099.1, read as the reverse complement.
GTGCCCACGCAGCTATCCGCGGAAGCCGAGATGGCGCTCTACCGCGCGCTCGAGGAGGCCCTGAAGAACGTGGAGAAACACGCTGATGCCCGCCATGCGACGGTCCATCTGGGGCAGCAGGGTGCGGTCGTCAGACTGGTGATCGGCGACGACGGGGTCGGATTCGACCCGCGTCAGCCCCCGGCAGGCGGAAACGGAAACGGGAAGTTGGGCCTGATCAGCCTGCGCGAGCGACTCGCCTCAGTGGGCGGCGCCCTCAAGATCAAGTCCGAGCGGGGTGTCGGCACCGAGATCCAGGCGCGCATTCCACTGCCGCGCGGTGCCGCCCGTCGGCTGCACGACTGATGCGGGGGAGGCGCGCCGTGCCGGTCGCCGGGACCGGCTACCGCGGCCCGGCCGTCAATCCGACGTCGAGCTTCCGAGCCGCCTCGAAGCGGCCGGCGATGTCCTTCCAGTTCCACAGCCGCCAGACCGCCTCGAAGTACTCGGACTTCCGGTCCCGGTATTGCAGATAGTAGGCGTGCTCCCAGGCGTCGATCACCATCAGCGGCACACCACCCTGGCTGAGGTTCGACTGGTGGTCGTAAATCTGGGTGATCAGCAGGCGCTTGCCGATCGGCTCCCAGATAAGCGCCGCCCAGCCGGACCCCATGATCGTCGCAGCGACCTCCCTGAGCTGCCGGCTGAACTTGTCGAACGATTCGAAGTCCCGATCGATTGAGCGCGCCAGATCGCCGTCGGGCCGATCCCCCCCTTTCGGCACGAGGTTCTTCCACAAGATCGAATGCAGGATGTGGCCGGAGAGGTTGAAGGCAAGGGCGCGCTCCAGCGCCGCCAGTCGGGTGAAATCCTCCGTGGCGCGCGCCTCGTCGAGGCGACCGAGAGTGGCGTTCGCGTTCTTGACGTAGCCGGCGTGGTGCTTGCCGTGGTGCAGCTCCATGATCGTGCCGGAGATGTGCGGCTCGAGGGCGCCGAAGTCGTAGTCGAGATCCGGGAGGGTGTAGGGGGGCATGGGGAGCTCCGTGCGGCTCACGCGTTGATGGTGTGCGGCGCCCTTCCCGATTTCCTGAAATCAAGCCAGTGATACAGATTGCGCGCCGTCTCGAGGAATGGAACGAAGTTCCTGCGGTAGCTGTGGTAGGGAGCGTCGGTGCCGCCGAACTTCCGGGTGAACCGGCTGGGCACCGGTCCGCCGCCGATGTTGAACAGGGGAATGCGCCGGCGGATCGCCTCCCGCATCGCCGTCCAGTGCAAGAGCTCGTTGGGACAGAGCTCCAGATGGGCCAGATCCGACGCCCCGTCCCAGTAATACATCGAGCGTTCGTCGTGCGGGTAGAAGGCCACCCCGATAACCCGTCCCCGGTATCTGACCCGCACGCTGAACAGACGGTCCGCGGGCGTCAGGCACGCCATCAGCGACCGGGGGCGCTCGATTCCATATTGAGGCCACCGACCCTTGCGCTGCAGAACCATGGTGAGGTAGCGGTAGAAGTCCTCGACGATCGCGACGTCATCGGTGATCTCCGCCTCGAGGCCGCTCTTCTCCGCCTTGCGAATTCGCGTCCTGCATGTGCCTCTCATCGCCGCCCAGGCCGAAGCCTCGTCCCGGGCCAGCGGGCAGATGTGGGTGACGTTGGGAGAGACCTTGAAGCCCAGCCGGCGCATCAGCTGCGGATCCAGCCAGTCATTCGCCAGCTCCAGGCTGGCAATCCGCTTCACTCGACAGAGTCTCACCAGGGCCTGCACCAGCTCGGCCTGGGCCACCCCGCCGCTCACCAGCGGCCCCATGTACATGCCCGCTTCGGGCAGAGGGCTGCCGTACACCGGGAACAGCATGACCTTGTTGACCCGTAAGGCGCAGAAATAGCCTGCGGTCCATCCGCCCTGCCGGATCTCGAAATACTCGAGGTGGCCCAGCGGATGAATCGTCTGGACAAAGTCCAGCCAGGCCGATTCGTGGAACAGGGTCTTGGTCGCGAACCCCCGGATGTTCCGGTCCCACTCGTTCGGCCGCCCGGGGAGTTGGACGATTTCCAGTACGGTCATGTCCCGGAGCCCTCTGTGACGCGTTCATGCGCTTGCACCAAGGTCTCGGCCGCAGGTGACCTTTGTACCTCACCCCCGCAGCGCCCGCCATGGGGACTTCTCTGAATTTCCGAGGCTTCTTTCCCGACAGGGCGGTGTCTAGAAGGTCCGTCTGGGAACCATGACGACATCGCCGGCCAGGAGGCGGAAGTCCGCCGTCTTCCCGTCCTCGATGGTCTTGAGGTTCACGACCAGCTTGCGGCGCAGGTTGTTGCTCTCGGACCTCAGGATTTCGATCTGCTTGCGGTTGGCGAACGGCGTGAGGCCGCCGCCCTCGGCCAGGAGGTCGATGAGACGCATGTTCGGTCTGAGAATATGGCGTCCCGGGGTGCGGATTTCGCCGATGAGTGTGACCCATTGGCTGCCGTATTCCCGCACATTGACGCTGACCTGGGGATCGACGACGTAGTCCTTCCCCAGACTGCGGGTGATCTCCTTGCCGATCTGGGGCAGGTCTTTCCCCGCCACCGGGACGTCCCCGATGAGCGGGAAGTCGATCGCCCCGTCCACCCGCACCTCGATGGTTCTGCTGAGGTCGGCATGCCCGAACACGGCGATCTCCAGCTTGTCCCCGGCGCCGACGAGATACTCGCTGGGCGCGGTCGTCGCCTGGATCGGCGCAGCGGCGCCTCCCTGGAACCGAAGATTGAGCCCCTGCCCGGCCAGCTCCACAGCCGCCAGGACACCCTCTCCGAGGGTAAGGCGGATGCGCAGGGCCAGGCCGGGCTCCGGCGACTTCTCCACCAGCGCTTCGCGCAACAGGGGGCTGTCCAGGGCGTAGCGCTTCTTGAGGCGGCTCGTAGCGGCCGGAAAGTCGATCACCACCTGGCGAGGCTCCGCCTTGGCCTGCGTGCATGTGAACCGCGGAACGGGAACGGAGGTCTTGAGGGCGATGATGGTGCCGTCGGTCGACGCCTGGAGGGTGAGTGCCTCGACGGCATCGCCGCTCGGTGGTGCGGCGGCGGCGAGCAGAAGGTGCTGCGGGGCCAGGCACAGGGCGAGGCAGGCCGCGAGAGTCGATCCGGAGATCCTCGACCTCACAGCCACCCCGCTTCAAGACGGAACAGGATGCGGTGCAATTGATAATGGAAGGGGTCCGCGCCCACGCCCCCGCTCATCTGCAGGACGTTGGATTCACGCTCCTCGAGTTGGATGCCGACATACCCGCGCAGGTTCTTGACGAACTGGTGTCCCGTGCCGACATCCAGCCGGATCAGCCGTTCCCTGCGACCCACCCCTTGCATCGGGACGTACTGGTTTTCCTGGAGCAAGGCGCCGGCGTCCATGTAAGAGCTGCGGCCGAGCTGGCGAGTCCAGCGGGCCCGCCCCTCCGTGGCGATGTAGTAGTTGCTGTCGGCGTAGATGGAGGCGTACGGCTTCCTCAGGAGGCCGAAATCGAGCCGGGTGACCTCCGCCACCTGCCAGACGACGCTGGCCTCGGCGACCGGACCCGAGAAGTTCCGCCCGCGTCCCCCATCGAAGTCCAGGCCCTGATAGCCAGCCGAGACCTGCGTCACGAGACCCTCGTTGACGGTCCGCGTGAGGCCGAGGCCGATCGAGCGGGACTGGATCGTGACATCCCGGGTGCCCGTCAACGTCTGGGTCGTTCCTTCGAACGCGGAGTAGCCGTACAGGCTGGTCGGCTCGCTGAGCTTGTAGCTGTAGCGCCCCTCGATTGTCCGCGTCGTGTAGCCGTAATCGACGATCTGGCCGGAGGCCGGGGGGCCGAGCCCCGTGACGAAGTTCGAGACGAACCCCGTGAAGGAGGAACGGGAGTAGCTCGGAAGGAGAGAGAACCCATGGCGCACGCCCAGGGTCACCCCGATTTCCACCTGGGGGTTGTGGATAGCATAGTGGCCCAGGCCGAACGGCAATCCGTTCCGTTCGTCGACCTGCTCCTGAAGCGAGACGGTGCCGTTCACGTAGTGGTCGCGGAACGCGAGGGTGATGGCGCGCCCCGTCTGGAACAGGCCCTCCATGTCAAAGACGTGGTTGAGCCGATCCTCCGGCTCGAAGCGGTCGCTCGTGTAGCCGCGAGTGAAGGGCGCGTAGACCAACCGGATCCGGCTGTGACGAATGGGCAGATCCGCCAGGAGTCGGGCCCTCAGCACGATGGCGCCCGAAGCGATGGGGTCGCTACCGGGCAGGTCGGTGCTCATGAACAGGATGTTGTTGTCGTAGGTGTACTCGTATGCGAGGGAAGGGTGGAGAACGAAGTGGCCGACTTTCAATCCCTCGCCCAGGGACTCGTAAGACTGTGCCTGAGCGGAACCCGCCAGGGCCACCACCAGGAGCCCGCCCAGGGCAGCGGTCCACCTGGAAAGGATCACGGCTGGATGACGCCCCGGCGGATGGCGTACCGGACGAGGCCGGCTGTCTCGTAGATGTCGAGCTTGCCCATCAATCGCATCCGGTGCGTCTCGACCGTCTTGGGGCTGACGCCGAGGATGCCGGCAATTTCCTTGGTCGTCTTGCCTTCGGCGATCAGCTGCAGCACTTCGCGCTCCCGTCCGCTCAGGGGATTGACCCGGCTTGCTTCATTTTCGAGGTAGGCCTTCAGGAGCTCGCGCGACACGCCGGAGCTCAGGTAGAGCGCCCCGCGCGACACCTCGTGAATCGCCTGGATCAGGTCGGCCGCGGCCTTCGTCTTCACGAGGTACCCGTTCACCCCCGCCCGCAGCGCGTCGAGGATGTACTGCTCATCGGTATAGTTCGTCAGGAGAATCTTCTTCGTGGCGGGGGACACCTTCCCCATCTCACGGGCGGCGTCCAGCCCGTTCAGGAGCGGCATCGCCAGATCGAGGATCGCCACATCGGGCTTGAGCTTCTCGGTCAGCTTGACAGCCTGACGGCCGTCGGCCGCCATGCCGACCACGTCGAACTTCTCACGCTCCAAGAGACCCTTCATGCCCTGGAGGAAGATCGGATGGTCGTCGGCCAGCAGGACCCGTGTGGACATGATCAACTCACCAGCAGCATGGGCTTCCGCAATCAAGTAACCTGTTCTCGGCCCTCCACTTCAGAGAACCGAGGGCGTGCAGCGTGGAGGGCCCGTCGAGATGACAGGAATGGTACACCCCATTGTCGTGTGTCGATGGAGGATAAAGATGGTGGAAATTCCTTACAGCCTGTCAGGATGTCCCTGACAGGTGACGCTTTGACGCCAGATAGGCACGACCGGTCCTGGCAGGATCCCGAAACTGGAGTCTTCAAGGTGGATCGAGTTGATCGCACGAACCATGCTTCGCAACCTCTGGGGCACAAGTACCCGCTTCGCAGCAGGATCCGGACACCAGGACGGCGTGCATCCCTGCATGGCACATCGCTTGCTCCTATCAGCCACTCCTCATGGCGGATGATCTCTCCACGAGCAGGGGAGCCATGCCGGAAGGCTGCGGGATTGAGCCGTATGCCGTGGGGAAAGTGGAGGGGCCCCATGAACTGGTTCAGCCCTCGTTTCGTCCACCGGGCAATCCAGGTTGCCGTCATCGCGGCGATCGCCGTCCCTTCACCCCGGCCCCAGTTCGCCCAGAGCGCTTCCGACTCGAGTTCGACGAGCGTTCCCGGCGGCTTCATCGAGAAAACCAACAGCACCTCCGTGCGTCCGCTTCTGACTTCGACCCAGATCCAGTCCCTGCTTCCCGCGCGCGGGGCATTCGTCTTCCCGCCCCCCTACAACACCCAGGGGGTCCGAATCACCAACGGCACGGACTGCGGGGGATCGGACTGCCTGGAGTCCGTGGGGTACTCGTACTGGAGCAACATGAACAACTCGGCCGGGAGCGACACCATGCTCATCTTCCTCGGGCTGAGCCGTTCCAAGGGCGGCAGCGGTCCCACGCTGTTCAGCTACAACAAGGTCACGGACGAGGTCCGCGTCGTGGGGCCGCTGTTCGATTCCGCGAGTCCTCTCTCCTGGGCCTCGGGGGAAGGCTGGTACTTCAGCGCGACCCTGCCCACCGCCCTCTATCTGAACAGCGGGTCGTCCCTCCTGCGCTACGACGTCGTCGCCCATCAGATGCAGACGGTGTTCGACGCCGCTCCCCAGTACGGGAGCGACAAGTACATCTGGCAGGTGCACTCCAGCAGCGACGACCGGGTCCATTCGGCGACCCTCCGATCATCGGTCAACTACGAAATGCTGGGCTGCCTGGCGTACCGCGAGGACACCCGGCAGTTCTCCTACTTTCCCAGGAATGGCGACTTCGACGAGTGCCAGATCGACAAGAGCGGCCGGTGGCTGGTGATCAAGGAGAACGTCGACGGGCTCTACGGCGAGGACAACCGGATTATTGACCTTCAATCGGGAGTGGAGAAGGTCCTGCTCGACCAGAACGGCGCCGCCGGCCATTCGGACAATGGGTATGGGAACATGGTCTACTCGGACAACTGGCACAGCCTGCCCAATGCGATCCGCGTCTTCGAGTTCGGCACGGACCCGCTCCGGGCCCCGCTCGTCCACCACAACATGGACTGGTCTGTGGCGGCGCCGGCCCACGTGAGCTTCGCCAACGCGAAGCCCGGGACGCCGCTCGGGCAGCAGTACGCGTGCGGCACCGGCGCCAACCGGATCAACTCCAACCGCGCCAACGAGATCATCTGCTTCCGCCTGGACACGTCTCTGGACGTTCTGGTTGTGGCTCCGGTGATGACCAACCTGGACGCTCCCGGTGGGGGCAGCGAGGTCTACTCGAAGCTGCCTAAGGGGAACCTCGACCCGACCGGCCAGTACCTCATCTGGACCTCCAACATGGGCGGCAGCCGGCAGGACGCCTTCGTCGTCAAGGTTCCCGCGCAGCTACTCGTGAGCCCGGCTTCCGGCGACACGGCACCACCCGTGCTCTCCGGGGTCAGCGTCACGCAGGTGACTTCCAGTGGGGCTTTGCTCAGCTGGACCACAAGCGAAGCGAGCGACTCGCAGGTCGAGTACGGGCCGACCACCGCCTATGGCAGCATGACCTCGCTCGATCCGGCGCTGCTGCTCGCCCACGCGCAGGCGCCGGGCGGCCTGGCGGCGGGCACCCTGTACCACGTCCGGGCCCGATCGCGTGATGCGGCGGGCAACCTCGCCGTCTCTGGGGATTTCACCTTCACGACCAGCGCCGTGACGACTCCGGCGTCCGGCCCGATCGGCCATTGGACGCTCGATGAGTTGTCGGGCGCGCTCGCCGCCGACTCGTCCGGCAGCGGCGGCACCGGCACGCTCCTGAACGGCCCGCTCCACGTCCCCGGCCGACTGGGCGGGGCCCTGTCCTTCAACGGCGTGGACGAAAGCGTCAGCGTCCCCCACGCGGCCGTGCTCGACGCCTATCCCCTCACGGTTTCGCTCTGGGTGAATACGGCGACAAGCACTCTGAGCGGCCTGGTCAACAAGTACTTCCCCGCTTCGTTGAGCGGCTACCAGGTGTTCACCAGCGGCGGCAATCTGTGCGCGTGGTATTTCAGGGACGCGTCGAACTACGTCTGGGACGGCAGCGGGTGCACGCTCGCGACGCCCGGGTTCAACGATGGCCAGTGGCACCACGTGGCCTTCATCGTGGATGCATCGGGCGGGCGCCTGTTCGTCGACGGCACGCTGCGGGCGTCGCGGCCCTGGACCGGGACGCCGGGCGCAACGACCACGACGCAGGGCCTGAGCCTCGCGCAATACCCAGGGACGGCCAGTCCCTGCCTTCCGGGCCGGCTCGACGACGTCCGGATCTACAACCGGGCCCTCAGCCCGGGCGACGTGTCGTCCCTGTTCAACGTCGATTCAACGTCGCGCCCGCTCTGGACACGACGCCCCCGCTGATCTCGCGGGCGTTCGCCATGAAAAACCTGAGCGGCAGCGGTGAGCTCGTGAGATGGACGACGGATGAGCCCGGTGACTCGCAAGTCGAGTACGGGACCACAACGGCCTACGGCTCCACCACGACGCTGGACGCTTCCCTGGTGACCACGCACTCGCAGATCCTCGCCGGCCTGGCGCCCCTCACCCTCTACCACTGCCGCGTCCGATCGCGCGATGCGGCGGGCAACCTGGCCATTTCGCCGGATTTCATCTTCAAGACCCTTTGATTGAGCACCCGCTCATGCCGACGTCTTGTCCCAGGTCACCCGCTGACGTGAGGCGAGAAACCTGAAAGCCCCGGCCAGAGCGGCGCCGTTCGCAAGGCAGAACGTGTACGGCAGGCTGAAGAGCGCGAGGACCCTCCCGCTGCCGCGCAGCAGCCCTCCGAGAAGCGCGCCGGTGTAGAAGGTGACCTGCGCCAGCAACGTCAGGCCGTAGCCCGGCCGGCTGACCAGGAACAGGTTCGAGGCGAACGCCGCGAGGAGCAAGGCGGGCCCCAGCAGGCGCAAGCCCTTGTGCGAGACCGCCTGAAGCCATAGCGGGTTCCCCAGCGGGTTCAGCAGCCACTTCTCCCGGAAGAGAAGCTGAAAATTCCCCGCCAGGGTGCGCGCCTTGCGACCGAACTCCTCCCGCGCCGTCCCCGGCGCCCGATCGAAGGCGCGAGCGGCCGGCTCGAAAAGCACCCGGTACCCGCGCCGGGCGATCCGCATCGGGATCAGGACGTCGTCCAGGATGGTGTCTTGGGGAAGCGGCGAGAAGAGAGTGCGGCGAATCGCGCAGATCGCCCCGGTCGCGCCCACCGTGGAGCCGACCCGGCTCTCGCAGAGACGCACGAAGCTCTCGTAGCGCCGGTAGGCGCTCACCCCCTGGCCCACGGCGGTGCGCCCCCCGTCGCCGGTCAGGACCAGGTCCCCGCTCACCGCGCCCACCTCGCGGTCGGCGAAGGGGGCCACGAGCGCCCGCAGGGCACCGGGATCGAAACGCTGCCTGGCGTCCGCCAGCACCACGATATCCCCGCGCAAGCGCAGCACGATCTCGTTGAGGACCGCCGGCTTCCCCCGCCGCGCCGCGAAGGCGATCACCTGCATGCCTCCAGGGGAACCGGCCCGGGCCCGCTCCGCGGTGCCGTCGGTCGATCCGTCCGAGACGATCAGGATCCCCAGGGAACCCCTGGGATAGTCGAGCGACCTCAGGTTTTCGATCCGCGCCTCGATTCGCTCCGCCTCGTTGTGGGCCACCACCACGATCGTCACCGTCGGCAGGATCGCCCCTCTGACGGTGGGGCGCGGACGGAGCAGGGCCCACGCTCCTATCAGGGCCGGGTATCCCAGGTAGGCGTAGACCAGGAGCATGAGCGAGGCCCAGAAGATCACCGCGGCGGTCATGGCAGAGCACCCGACATCGCGGGTTGGAGAGCAGGGAAGCCGGCCCGGACGCCGGTCCGGGCGATGTGCCGCTCGATTTCCGCCACCCGCGCCTCCCAGCTCTCGGATTCCATCGCCACGGAGCGCGCCCGGTCCAGAGCCGGGGAGCGCTCGCCGAGGGCGGCCGTGACGGCCCGGATGAAGGCGGGCGCGCCCTCGGCGAGGTGCACGAACGGCCGGTAGCGCGCCACTTCGGGAAGGGGAGTGGACACGACCGGAAGGCCGGCGGCCAGGTACTCGCGCAGCTTGAGCGGATTGGCCCGGCAAGTCAGATCGCTGCTCCGGAAGGGAATGATCCCCACGTCGAATCCACGGCAGTAGGCCGGCAGGAGCGCGTAGGGCTTCTGCCCGAGCAGGTGGACGTTCGGCAGGCCGAGGACGGCGCCGACGCCGGCCGCCTGTTTCCCCACAAGGACGAACGACCAGCGCGGCCGCGCCATGGCCATGGCCCGCACCAGATCGAGATCCACCCAGTCCGCCAGGAGGCCGAAGAACCCGATGACGGGCCGCGGAAGGTCGCGAAGATCGGCGGGCGCCTCGACCCCCTGGTCCAGCGCCCGTCCAAAGTGGCCGACGTCCACGCCGTGGGTCACGAAGCGGGTGTTCGGGTTGATCGCGATCCGATCCGCGCACAGCTGCTCGGACGAGGTCAGGACCAAGTCGGAACGCCGGACCAGGTCGCGCTCCATGCGGGCGATGGTGTCACGCGACACGCCCGAGAAGGCCGAGTATTCATCCACGCAGTGATAGATCGCCAGGCGCTCGCTGAGGCGGCCCAGCAGCCGGCCGACGTTCGGCAGGAAGCTCCAGAGGATCGGATCCTGAAGCGCGTGCCGCAGGCACAGGCGGCGCAGCGTGGCGGCCAGGATGCCCGCGTTGAGGCGGTCGGCCAGGCCCCAGCCCGGCAGCGGGACCACCAGGGGGTTGGTGACGAACAGGTTCGTCTCGACCTCCCGGCACCCTCGGAGGCCCTTCGCCAGCTTGTCGAGGATCCTCCGGAGATCGCGTCCCGAAGCGGCCGGCCGGCGCATGCCGATCGAGTTCACCCAGAGGACGCGGTTTCTCCGGGCAAGGATCCGCATGATGTGCGTCTTGCTGGTGGGATCGCCGCCCCAGTCGTGGGCGAAGCAGATGATCGACGCCCCCTCGAGCGCCGGCTGATTCTCGGGATGCCGCTGGGCGGCTGGCGTGCCGGCGATCGTCATAGGCCCTGCGCGAGCTTCGCCGCCGAGGCGTCCGTGCCGTCGCCGCGCAGGCCGGCATAGACCCTGGCCGGCTTCGTGGGGTCGATCGCCAGGGCGGCCGGCAGGCGGATGCCGAGCCCCGCGGTCGTCGCCGTCCATGTCTTCCCGCCGTCGGTGCTCTTGAAAACTCCACGACCGTCGGCGGCGGAATAGATGGTGGACGGGCTTCTGGGATCGATCGCCAGGGCGCACACCGAGACGCTGCCCAGCCCGGCGTTCGCCGCCGTCCAGGTCGATCCGCCATCGGTGCTCCGGAAGACGCCCGCTCCGCCCGTGCCGGCGTATACGACGGAAGTTCCCGAAGGGTCGATGGCGAGGGAGTTCACGTCGTAATACCGCCCCGCGGGACTGATGATGCTCCCGCTGACGAAGGTCCACTTGATACCCCCATCGACGCTCTTGTAGACACCGCCGCCACGGGGCGTGGCATGGAACACGCCGGCGTACAGCGTGGTCGGGGTCTTCGGGTCGACGGCCAGCGAGGTCACGTAGTCGCCGCCCACGGTGGAGTAGGTCCAGGTCTCGCCGCCGTCCACGCTCTTGGCGACCCAGACGGCGTCGGCCGCGTAATGGGTGGTGGGGACGACGGGGTCGATGACCACGGAGCGGAACACGGGGTTGGACAGTTTCGGGCCGACGGCGTTCCAGCTCGCCCCGGCATTGCTGCTCCTGTACAGGCCGCCCGATGTGGCGGCATGGATCACGGACGGTATGGATCGATTGATCCCGAGCGCATTGATCGAGAGGCTCCTCAATCCGGCGTTCCTGGCCGACCAGGTTTCCCCCCGATCCGTGCTCTTGAAGACGCCGCTGGTCTCGGTCCCGGCATAAAGGGTGGAGGGGTTCGCGGGATCGATGGCCAGGGCGCTCACCCCGAGCGAGCCGAGGCCGATGGCCTTCCAGGTGGCTCCGCCGTCCTCGCTCCGGTACAGGCTCGCATCGCCCGGCGCGGCTTGCAGCTTGCCGGCGAGCGCGGGTCGGTCATCTTTGTTCGCGGAGGGAGGGCCGCCCGCGGCCCCGGCCTGGAGCGCGAGGACAATCAGGAGCCAGGATATCGATCGATGATTCATGGATGCCTTTCTCCGCGCCCGCGAAATCAGGCGCCCGGGCGGATCTTGATGGAGTGCGGCTCCTCGCCATCGAGGAAGATCCGCTGCCAGATCTCGAGATTCACGAGGAGCCACAGGCGGCTGTCATGGTCGGCGGTACCGGCGTGGTGCTCCATCGCCAGGGTCCTGAGGACGGTAGGATCGAACAGATTGCGCCTTAGCGTCCGTGGGGAGAGCACAAACTCCTGGACCACGGACCACCATCCTTCCCGGATCCACTTGCCGAAGGGCACGGGGAACCCCATCTTGCGGCGCTCGAGGATCGCCCGCGGCACGACGTCTTTCAGCGCCGCCCTCAGGATGGCCTTGGTTCGCCAGCCGCGCAGCTTGAAGCGGGCCGGGAGCGCCGTGACCTGCGCCACCAGCGGGTGATCCAGGTACGGAACCCTGCTCTCCAGGGATGCCGCCATGCTCATCTGGTCCTGCTTCATCAGCAGCTCGACGAGGTAGGTTTGGATGTCGGCGCGCCCGATCCGGTCGAGCGTCTCCCCCCCGGCCTCGTCGAACAGGCGCAGGACATCCCCATAGGGATCGCGGCCGGCCGGCGCAGTCCCGGCCAGCAGGAGGTGGCTCTGCAGGAACTCCGGGAAGACGGCGAAGTTTTCGCAGAACAGCTCGCGGGGACCGGGCTCGAGCCCGAGGAAGGTGCGCTCGGCGTACCGGCGCACCATCCGGGGAAGCCCCTTCACGATCCGGCTCGTCCGCCCCCGGAGAGCCGAGGGGACCAGGCGCCAGTACATTTCTCCGAGCCGCTCGTTCCACGCGGTGACCCGGTACCGGTTGTAGCCGAGAAACAGCTCGTCCGCCCCTTCGCCGCTCAGCACCACCTTGACGTGCCGGCTGGCGAGCCGGGAGACGGCGTGCAGCGGCACGCTCGACTCGAAGGCGATCGGTTCGTCCTCGTGCCAGACGAGACGCGGCAGATCGGCGAAGAACTCGTCCGGGCCGAGCACGACCTCCCGGTGCACGGATCCCGCCGCCCGCGCCGCCAGGTGCGCGAAGGCGAGCTCGTTCGCCTCCTTGTCGTCGAAACCGACCGCGAAGGTCTGGATCGGCTCCGGGACCATGCGGGCCATGAGGACCGCCAGCCCGGTCGAGTCGAGCCCGCCGGACAGGAACAGTCCCAACGGCACGTCGCTCATGAGGTGGCTGCGCACGGCGTCCTCCAGCCGGTCGCGCACCTGGACGGCCTGCTGCTCGATGGTACTGCCGACGGGATCGACGGGATCGGGCAGGCGCCACCAGCGCCGCTGCGTGACCCCGGACCCCGGCGACCATGACAGCAGCCGGCCCGGCAGGAGCTTGCGCACGCCGCGGAAGAATGTCTCCTCGCCGGCGATGAAGCGCGTGGCCAGGAACTCCGAGAGGATGTCCTGGTTAAGTTGCGGCCTGATGGGACCCGCCGCCAGGATTGCCTTGATTTCCGAGGCGAAGATCAGCTCGTGCTCGGTCAGAGCATAGTACAGAGGCTTGATTCCCAGCCGATCGCGCGCCAGGAGAAGCCGGCCTCGCTTGCGGTCCCACAGGGCGAAGGCGAACATGCCCCGCAGGGACTCGACGCAGCGATCTTCGTCTTCTTCGTAAACATGGAGGATCGTCTCGTTGTCGCTGCGGGTCCTGTACCGGTGCCCCATTTTTTCGAGCTTCGGCCGGAGCTCGGGGTGGTTGTAAATCTCGCCGTTGCAAGCGATCCACACGCTCTGGTCCTCGTTCGCCATCGGCTGCTGGCCGCCCTTCGGATCGACGATCGCCAGCCGCCGATGGCCCAGCCCGATCGGCCCCTCGACGAGCAGTCCTTCCCCGTCCGGACCTCGGTGGCGGAGCGTGTCCCGCATCTGCTTGAGGCGTTCCGCTTCCACGCCCTCCCCGGGATGCAGCTTCAGGATGCCGACGATGCCGCACATGGATTGTCTCGAGCGGTTTCAGGACCCCTCGACCACGATGTAGGTGTCGAGGTAGGGAGACGGGATGACGCAGGACGCCCCCGAAATGCCGTCCTTGTCGACCAGCGTGACCTGACTGCAATGTCCGGCCTCCGTGGTTCCGCCGGCCGTCCGGCTTTCCGGATGAAAGGTGGTGAAACAGTCGTATAGCGCGTTCGTGTCGTGATCCAGGTACGTCCAGACGATGTGGCAGGTGATGTCCTCGACCGTGGCCGTGAGGCCCGTGGCGGTGATCCTGAATCCTGGAAGAGACTCGTCCCTGACCACCGTCACGGGAGTGATGTTGTCGGGCGACGCGGTCGTCGGGAACGTCGAATCCGCGGGGCAGGTCAGAGTCTGGACGACGTGGCTGATGACCCAGGTCCCCTGCAGCTCGGCCTGGGTCGCCACGCAGCCTTCGGGAATGATGACGTGGCTCGTGCCGACCCCGCCCCCGCAGCCCGTTAGTAGTCCGAGGCAGAGGATCAGAATAGGGGCACTGACTGCGGCAAGCGCGTGAGGGCGAAGCCATGACATGCGTTTCTCCTTCTTCCAGTCGATCAAGGAAAACTCCTACCGTTGACGACGACCCCTTCTTCCTCGAATCTCAGCGTGTCCCGCCCCCCGTCGAGGATGAGCCCGGCCGGCCGCCGGGCTCCCCGATCGAGGAGCGACACCTCGGGAGGCCGGCCGGGCTTGCCGTCCGTCGGGACCAGGAGCGTGATGATGCGAAGGGGGAGGAGCGCTTCGGCGCTCACGATCATGATGGGCGCCGGCCTGCGCTGTCCGTAGTCGGGCGACACCCAGCCTTCCGGGAGAGCCTCGCTACCCTCGGCGATCCGTGTCGTCAGATCGACGTTCGCGAAAGAGCGGATCAGGAGCCCGGTTCTCCGCGGTCCGGTGGCGCGCACCCAGCCGTCCTGCTGCTCCGCCCGCAGCGGGGCGAACTGGAACCGCGTGTCGATGCGGTGCTCGGCCTTCCCGTCCAGGTCATCCACGATGACGAGGTAGCGGGGCTTCAGGAACAGGATCCGGCGCCGGTGAACGACCGGATCGGGAAGCCGGCAGTAGGCGCCGTGTTCGGCATCGGCATAGCCGAGGGAATCGTCGGAGGCGAAGCGCCGCAGCCGCGCGCGGGGCGCGGCGTGCCAGGCAAACGGGCCGGACGGCACGGCCTGCCCGGCGCCGTCCACCGTGACGGTGCTGTGCGCCGCCGTGCCGCGGAACATGTCCCGCCACAAGGGGTCGGCCGCGTACCGGAAGGTGCCGGGGTCTACGACGCACGGCTCTCCGAACAGGGCGCATTGGACGCTCAGGAGATCGGCGTGCGCGTGACCTGCGGCGGAAGGGGGATCCAGCGGCCCGACATCGAAGATGATCTGGTGGTCGCACGGCCCCCAGCCGCTGCGCATCACGACGTACCCGCCTGCGCCGAACAGCTCATGGGAAGAGGGCCTTGGCGGCGTGGGTGCCACGGCTCGAAAGGCGGCTTCGCCCTCGGGACCGAGGAGCCAGAGAGTCTCCGGGGCCAGCCCGCCGGCCGCCCAGGCGTACTCGGCCCGCCCGAAGAGCGCCGCCGCGGTCGAGAAGATACCGCGCACGTCGTTCGGATCCCGGCGATGCAGCGGCAGGAGCCAGCCGCCGTCGCTGTCTCCCATGCTCGGCACCGTGCCGCGGGGCGTCGCGATCGCCAGCAGGAAGTCGAGCGCCTTGCGGATCCTGTCCGGCACCGCCTCCGGGACGCGGCGGCCGCAACGCGACGCAAGGATCAGGAAGTGCAGGTAGATTTCGATCGTGTAGCGCTGGTAGCAGGTCGCCTGCTCGAAGTAGACCCCGTCGGGCAGCACCTGGCGCGCGACCTGCTCCGCCAGGATCCGCTCGCCCGTAATCGTCCAGCGCCCGGCCTCGGCGAGATCGGGAAGCTGGGTGCCCGCATAGAACAGGCCGAGGGCTTCTCCCGTGAGGTGGGTGTTGGGAGAGGTATAGTGCGACAGGTAGCGCTCGACGTGGGCCGCGTGGCTGCGGATGCCCGCCCGCATCTCCGCGAGCAGATCCGGCGTGAGCGCGCGCGAGCCCCGGAACAGGTGCAGGGCCCAGCACCAGGAGATCAGCCGCAGGGCGACCTCCAGGCTGCTGGCCCAGTTGATGCCCCACCCCACGGGGTTGGCCGCCGTCCATTCCCGGACCGACGACGCGAACATCTCGGCATGCCGCTCGTCTCCGTCCAGGCGATAGGACTGCCCCAGGGTCACCAGCCACTGGTGCCGGTTCAGCTCCCAGATGACCTTGGGGTCGCCCATCGCCTCCGAATCAAAGAGATCAATCCGGCTCCAGTGAGCGAAGGGGGCCCGCCGTCCCGAGAGCGGGTCGAGACGCCAATCGATCGGGTCGCCGAAGAACAGCTCGCGGTAACCGAGCAGATCGAACCGTTTGCGACCGATCGTCCCGGCCGCCGCCAGCAATTGAAGGCGCGCAGGCGGCAGGCACCGGCCGAGCAGATGCTCTGTCCCGTCGCTCGCGGCGCCGTCGAAGAACCGGCCCGGCGCGTTTTCGTTGAACCACTGAAACGCCCGTCCCAGAGCCCGTTCCACCGCGTCCCCCGGCTGCCTTGATGCGAACGCCCCCGTGATGGCCAGGAGCCGCCTGCGCCGCGCGCCGTCCTCGGTGACCACCGAGGCGCCGAGGCGATCCAGCCACTTCGCGGCCTCCTGCCGCCCGCGGCTCGCCAGCTCCTGGAATCCCATTCCCGACAAGCGCTCCAGCCTCATGACGGTCGACCGGCGTACACCGCGAGCCAGGAGCTCCGCACGCTCTCCCAGCGGTACTTCTCGGCCTCCCGCCTGGCGCCGCGGGCGATGAGCAGGGCGCGGTTCGGGTTCCCCAGGAGATAGGACGCGGCGTCGACCATCGCCCCCGGGTCCTCGCGCGGCACGAGCAGGCCGGTGGTGCGGTGGCGGATGAGGTTGGCCAGATCGCCGGCCGCCGTGGAGACGACCGGAAGCCCGGCCGCAAAGGCCTCCAGGACCGACACCGGCTGGTTGTCGACCACCGAGGCGTTCAGGAGGATGTCGGCCTCTTCGTACAGTTCCGGCATCCGGCGCGGATCGACCGCCCCGGCGAAGCGCACGCCTTCCGCCCCGAGCGCGGCCACCAGGCCTCTCAGGTATTTCTCCTGGCTTCCCGACCCGGCCACCGTCAGCGTGGCCTCCGGGTAGCTCTTCTTCAAGCGCGAGAAGGCGCGGATCGTCACCTCCACGCGATAGTGAGGCTCGAGGCTGCGGGCAGAAAGGAAACGCGGCCTAAGAGGAGGCCGCTCACGGTAGCGGAATCGCCCCGTGTCCACGATGTTGCGGATGACGCGGGCGCGGTGGCCGTGACGCGCGAAAACCTCTCGCAGGTATTCGGACGGCACGACGATGTCGTCGACCAGGCGCAGGAAGGGATGAACCAGCATACCCCATCGCGCCAGGTGCGACTCCGCCTCGCCACTGTGGTAGTGCAGCACCACCCGCTTCCCGAACAGGCGCGATACGGCGATGGCCGGCGCCGGAGCCAGGAGGAACGACCAGAAGGACGCGGAGAAGATGTGCACGACGTCGACCCCGCGCAGACGCGCGAGGGATGGAATGTAAATAGCCTGGTTGACCAGGGTGCGGACGTACGGCAACCGGCGCACCCACGACAAGGGCCGCGGGGAACGGGGATCGATGGGGATCCGGGTGACCTGGTGCCCCTCCTCCCGCAGGCGGTCCTGCAGAGCCGCCGCCTGGACCTCCTGCCCCCCCAGAGAACCGGGGCCCGGCGCGATCAGAGCGACGCGCATGCGACCTCCTTCTGCCGCCAAGAGCGGGCGTCGACGAAGGCGCGGCACCACAGCTCGAAGGAGAGCAGCGTCCAGAGGTGCAGGTCGAGCGGACGCCCGGCCTCGTGGTGTCGCACCAGGGTCTCGATTGCGATCGGGTTGAAGATGCCCCGCTCCCGGCTGCGCTTCGACAGGAGCAGGTCGCGGACGAACCTGCCGAGCTTCCCTCTGAACCAGCGGCCGAGCGGGACGGCGAAACCCTGCTTGCGCCGGTCGATGATGTCGTCGGGCAGGATGCCCCGCATCGCCTCCTTGAAGATCCACTTCGTCGTGCCGCCGCGCAGCAGCATGTCGGGGGGGATCGTCGCCGCGAACTCGACCAGCCGATGGTCCAGGAGCGGCGCGCGCGCTTCCAGCGAGTGCGCCATGCTCATCCGGTCCACCTTGGTGAGGATGTCCAGGGGCAGATAGGCCTTCATATCCATGTAGCGCGCCGCCGACAGCCAGTGGCCGCCCGCCCGCGCCAGGTAGCCCAGCTCCTCGCTCCAGGGATCGCCCTCCGCCATGCGACCGAGGGCCTCGGGCATGAGCAGACGCTCCAGGTCGTCGCGATGGAAGAGCGTCGATTCGTCCAGGTAGCGGTGCGGTCCGTCGAGCGCCAGGTTGCGCAGGACATTGCGCCCCTTTGCTCCCGGCGGAAGGGATGCGGCCACCGCCCCGACGGTCCAGCGCGCCGCCGCGGGGAGCCGGAAGGCGCGCCTCCGCGCCTCGACGAGGTACCTGTCGTAGCCGGCGAAGAGCTCGTCTCCGCCGTCGCCCGAGAGCACCACCTTCACGTGCTTGGCCGCCAGCTGCGACACCATGTAGGTGGGGATGGCCGAGGAGTCGCCGAACGGCTCGTCGAGGTGCCAGGCGATGCGCTCGACGATGTCGACCACCTCGGGTTCGAGGACGAGCTCGTGGTGCTCCGTCCCGAACTTCCGGGCGACCCGCCGGGCGTGCGCGCTCTCGTCGAACGCCTGGTCCTTGAAACCGATGGTAAAGGTCTTGACCGGGCCTGTCATGTGGCGCGCCATCGTGGCGACGACCGCACTCGAGTCGAGCCCGCCGCTCAGGAAGGCCCCCAGGGGCACGTCGCTCACCAGCCGCAGGCGCACCGACTCGTCCAGCAGCGCGCGCAGCTCCTCGGCCAGATCGCCGGCGCTCCGGCCATGGACGGGCTCGAAGCGGACGTCCCAGTAAGGGCGGACCCGCGTCCCGTGGCCGGGCGTGGCGACCAGGAGGTGCCCGGCAGGTAGCTTGCGGACCCCCTGGACGATGCTGTCGGACGCGGGGGTCGTGAGAAACGTGAACAGGTGAGACGCGGCCCGCCAGTTGATCTCCGGCTCGATGTACGGCAGCTCGAGGAGGGCCTTGAGCTCTGAGGCGAACGCGAGCCGTCCGTCGATCTCGGCGTAGTACAGCGGCTTCACTCCGAGACGGTCGCGGGCCAGGAGAAGCCGGCGCTGCGTTTCGTCCCAGAGGGCGAAGGCAAACATGCCGCGCAGGTGATCGACGCACCGGTCGCCGTACTCCTCGTAAAGGTGGACGATGGTCTCCGTGTCGGTGTGCGTGTGGAACGCATGCCCTCTGGACTCCAGGTCCCGCCGGAGCTCCCGGAAGTTGTAGATCTCGCCGTTCAGCACCACCCAGACCGTCCGGTCCTCGTTGTGGATCGGCTGCCGGCCGGTTTCGAGATCGATGATGCTCAGACGCCGCATTCCCAATCCGGCGCAGGCGCCCAGGTAAAGCCCCTCGTCGTCCGGTCCGCGGTGGCGCATGACGTCGCACATGCGCCGGACGTCTTCCGGAACGACGGGCCCGCCGTCGAGATGAACGATGCCGGCAATGCCGCACATGGGCGGGATTACGCTCCCTCGGCGCGCACGGCTTGAAGCGGTTCCACCGCTCCGCCGCCAGAGCGCGGCCATCTGTGGACGGCGGCGAGGGCCGCCAGGTAGATCGACGCGTAGGTCATCCCCGCGGCCGCCAGGCCCGCCAGAGGATGGTCGGCCAGCGCCTGCATGACCACCCACGCCGGGGCCGCAGCAGCGGCGGCCAGGCCGGCCGTCGTCGCGAGCCCGCCCCAGGGGAGAAGCCGGCGCGGGCCCACCTTCAGGAGTCGACACATGTCGAACAGCATCAGGCCCTTCGCGACGATCATGCTGGAGAGGGTGACCAGGACGGCCCCTATGAGCCCGAACGTCGAGAGGAACCAGGAGATCGATCCCAGGATCAACACGAGCCGGGCGACGTTCACCATGAGCATGAAGCGCGTCCTGGCGAAGACCCGCAACACACCGTCGGTCTGCAGCACCGGGAACAGGATCGAAAGCGTCCAGGCGAGGAAGATCGGCACGCTCGCCGCGTACGCCGGCGTGAACAGGACGAGGATCAGGTCGCGCCCCAGAACCAGAAGCATCGCCGTCAGAGGGAAGAAGATCATCGCGAGACGCAGCGTCGTCTGGTGCCAGAGCTCCAGGACGGATCCCCGGTCGTTATCGCCGAGCCTCTCGCTCATGCGGACCATCATCACGCTCCCTGCCGGGCCCGCCACGAAATCCACGAACGGGACCTGCAAACAGCCGACTGCATAGATGGCGAAGGTGGCCGCATCAAAGCGTGCGGACACCACGTACTGGTGCAGGTTCCCCTGGATCGTCTCGATCAGGACCGCCGCCCCGAACGGCAGCGCGTACGAAAGCTGCTCGCCCAGCGCTCCGCTGCCCGGACGCAATGCGCCCCTGAACTCCCCGATGAAGTAACCGAGCGTCACGACCATGCGCAGGGCCGCGAACGCCACCGCGCCCAGCAGCACCCATTCCAGGCGGCGCGTGACCAGAGCGGGCAGGATGAACAGCGCCGCGCGCAGCAGGTCCGACAGTCCGTACGACGCCGCCGCCCAGACAAAACGCCCACGCGCGATCAGGACGATCTCGAGGCCCGCCGAGACGAGCATCAGAAGCAGGAACGCGCCGATCCACGGGAGATACGGAGCCAGCGCGGCGTTGTTCAACCAGGCGGCGAGGGCCGGCGCTCGGGCCCACAGCAGCGCGCCGGTCGCGAGACCCAGGGCCCCGAGGCCGATCGCTGCGTTCGCGACATAAGTCCCGCGGCGCCCCTGCGCCTGCGGGACGAAGTAGAACAAGCTCTCGGCCAGGCCCACCTGCGCTATGAAATACAGGGTGGCGAAGACCAGGAAGAGCTGCTTGTAGGTGCCGAACGTGGTCTGGTCGAACACACGCACCAGCACCACCGGGATGAAGAACGTCGCTGCGAAGCCGACGCTGCGGCCGAGCGTCAGCACGAGCTCGGGCCCGAACGGGATTCCGGCGGACTTGGCGGGCTGGATCACGATGTCGTGCCGCTCCAAGCCGCGCACAGGTGCGGCCTGCCATCAATCCCGGGCCCGTGAGTCAGGCGGCACGGAGACAGGACGTCGAAGACGCCCCCGACCAGGCAGGCCAGGACCGCCCCGGAGAAGGCCCCGCGGGAGTCGACGCAGGCGCGTTCCCAGAGGACCCGGCGCGACAGCGTCAGGAGCGGGAATCTCGGATCGCGGTGCCCGCAGGCGGTGTATCCGAACCGGTAGCCCGCCCCGGCCGTGGCGATCAGGGTCTGGGAGTCGAACCGGCCGTCGGGGTAGGCGAAATGGTCCACCTGCGTCTTCAGGCGCGCTTCCAGCGTCTGGCGTGATCCGGAAATCTCGTTGCGCTTTCGCTGCGGGCTCTCATGGGTCAGCAGGGCGTGCGTCCGGCTGTGAGAGCCGATCGTCACGCCGGCAGAGCGCATCTCGTCGATCATCTCCCAGGTGAGCGCCAGACCGCCGTCGGTCCCGTTCGGGCCGAAGCGGGTCTCGAGCTTCGCGATCACGGCCAGGATGGCGGGCTGCGCGAGAGTATCGAGGAACAGGCGCAGCGCCGTGAATGTCGTCCGGCCCGCGCGCGCCAGGGCTCGAGGCTCGGGCATGCGCAGACCGCAGTCGCCGTACAGGCCGGCGAGCACGCCGGCGGGGGCCGCCGCGCCCGACAGGGCCCGTCCAAGGAGGGCGTACAACCTGTCGTGGATCATCGACTGCGACGTGCCGATCATCCCGGTCACGACGAAGATGGTCGCGGGGAACCCCTTGCGCTTGAGAATCGAGAAGGCGTTCTCGTACACGTCCGCGTAGCCGTCGTCGAACGTGACGGCGGCGGTCCCGGCGGTGGAGGCTCCCTCCTCCAGGCGCTTCCCCATGTCCTCCAGGGAGACCAGTCGGTAGTGTCCGCCCAGCCAGTCGAGGTGCTGCTCCAGCATCCGCGCGCTGATCAGCATCGACGGTATGGAGGTCGTGGCGCTCCGGTCGAAGTCCTGGACCACCCTGTGGTACCCGACGACGAGGGGCGTTTCCCTCGATCTCCGGCCGGACCCCAGAAGCCCCGCGGCGCCGGACTTGGTCAGCCCCAGCGCCAGACCCGACTTCACGAGATTTCTAAGCACGTGCCTGTCTTTCTCGACCTGCTGTTCAGGGCGGCGGCGATCCGGTCGGCCAGGACGCGGGGGATGGCCCTGCGCGCCAGCCGCCGGGCGCCGCGGCCGAAATCGATCACGGTCCGCTGGATGGCGCCGCGCGTGCGGGGCGGGTAGGCCTCCAGCCGCCCGATCTCCCGGTGCTGCCGCGCCCAAAGCGACTTGTACCCTTCGTCGCCGTGCAAAAGGTCGAATTCCGCCGCCCCTTCCTCCAGGGCCTTGCGGATGGTCAGCCCCATGGCGACGAGGCCGACGCTCTGCTTGCGGTACGCCGGGTCGAAGCCCGACTGGTAGAAGTAGAAGGTGCGACCGTAGCGGAACCCGTAGAGCGCCGCGGCCGGCTTGCGGTCAAGACGCAGGAGGCACAGACGCAGCCAGCCGCGTTGCAGGGCCAGCGCGCTGAACTCCTGGTGAAAGGCCAGCAGACCCGGCGTGTGGAAGGCCTCCGATCCCCCCAGATCCCGCCTTCGCAGATTGTGCAGGTCGATCAGGTGGCCGAGGAACTCGCGCCGCTCCTCCTCGCTCGCTGCCTCGGTGAAGAGCGGCTCGGACGACCGGGTCAGGTTCCGCAGGCGACGCTGCAGATTGGCCCGGTGCGCCGGGCCGAGTCCGGCGAGATACGATCCCCACGTCTGGCCCGAAAGATCGATATAGGGGCACACGGCGGTCGTGGAGGCGGACACGCCCCAGCCGCTCCCCTCGAGCCACTCCGAGAGATCGAGAGCCTGGGAGAATCCCGTCCTGACCTGCGCCATCTCGAGCATGACCTTCCCCCGCCCCAGATGATCGGCCAGGGCTGGAAGGGCGACGTGCTCCCGGCCTGTGCGGACGATCAGGTCCAGGTAGTCGGATCCGACGAATCCCGTGCCGAGGAACTCCAGCGAGGGGAACGGCGCCAGCCGGCCGTAGTCGGGGGGACGGACCGCCAGGGGTGCGATGGCGACCAGCTCGCCCGCGGAACGGACCGCGAGGATCGACAGCCGCCGCCGGCCGCCCAGGTGCTTCCACCAGGTGAACATCCACTCCCACGTCAGAAAGACGGAGGCGGACGGGCTCGTCGAGAGAAGCTCGTTCCACTCGCGTCGGAGCCGCCGGAACCCCTCCACCTCCGCGATCGTCTCGATCGCGCAGGGGAGGGGCCGGCCGGCCACCAGGGAAGAGGATGGGGTGAGCATGCTGCTTTGGAGGAATGTTCCGGAGGATGCGATTAGTCGTGCACCGCGCGGTCGTTGACCTCCAGGCTGGAGATCATGCGGTCGAACGTCTTGCCCAGCTCGCCATAGTCCTGCCCGGGGGCGATGAACAGCGCGTAGATGACGTCGTCATCGGGAAGCTCGCGAGTGAACAGGGTGACACGCTCCTCCTGTTCCGTCACGTCCGAGCGGCCGGACAGGACCAGGGAGAGAGCCGCGGCCCCGCTGACCGTGTCGGTTCGCTGTGAATTGGGAGAAATTTTCAGATTGGGATTGGACCGGAGGATCTGGGCGATCAGGTCGTTCGTGGCCTGGGCAAGGTTCGTGCGACTGATGGAGCGGCCGCTGCCGTCGACGAAGCCGGTGCTGTAGTTCACGGACCCGCCGCTCCCGAACCGTTCGCTGGCTTCGCGATCGATCGGATCGTAATGGTTGATGATCACGCCGTAGACGAGGTTCCTTTCGTCGCCTCCCGTGTCGACGTAACCGCCCGGCGGAGCGAGGGTGGCCCCGTACCCGTTCGTCGGCTCGTAGACGCTCCAGTTCGTCGGGTAGTCGACGCGGAAGAACCCGCCTCGCTGCTGAAACGATCGGAAGCTCGTGGACGGACGGTCGACGTTGACTTCGGCCACGCGGCCGCCGCCGGCGGTGAGCGCAGTCGATCCCGTCGTGCCGGTCGTCGCCTGGGCGATCTGCTGGGTCGACTGCGCCGGGGACAGCGCCTTGAGCGTGGATTTCACCTTCGTCATGCCGCCGACCGGCTGCGTCGGCTTGATGTTCAGCGCCCGCATCTCGGTCCTGATGCGGCTGGCGCGATCCTTGGGGGCGGGGTGGCTGCTGAAGAACTGCTCAACCTTCCCCGGATCGCGCGCCTGCGTGCTTCGCAGCAGCTCGAAGAAATCCACCATGTCCTGCGGATTGTAGCCGGCCCTGGCCATCGTCTGCGCGCCCACGATGTCTGCCTGCTCCTCGTCCGTGCGGCTGAACTTCAGGAACATCGCGTTCAGCCCGAATCCCCCGATGGCATTGACCGTTTTTGCGGTCGAGCCGCCGTCCTTGCCGATGAGGCCTCCCATCACTCCGAGCCCCATCTGGCTGAGGTAGGCCTTCGACGCCTGATTGGTCCCGTGCCGCAGAGCCACGTGGGCGATCTCGTGCGCCATGACGCCCGCGAGCTGTCCCTCGGTCTTGGCCGCCTCGAGGAGGCCGCGGTTGAAGTACAGGTATCCGCCGGGCAGCGCGAACGCATTGATGTCGGAGGCGTTCACGACCTTGAACTGGTACGGGTATTTCGCCCCGGGGGCCGAGGCCGCGAGACGCTTGCCGACCGCAGTGACGAACGCATCGATCTGGCGGTCATGGAGGATCGGCAGCTGACGCTCCGCCTCGGCCGCGGATTTCAGGCCGATTTCCTTGTCCTGCTCCACGGAGAAAAGATTGAACCCCGGCTTGATCTTGGTCTGGGCGAAGGACGACCCTCCGGCCACGGATGCCACTGCCAGGAGACTGCCTATCACGACGGCGATTCGAACGCGTCTTGCCTTCATGTCATTCACCTCTTTCGATTGTGATCCGGGCGGTTCTAAAGTGTTTTCTGGCGCACGAAAAACAGCAATACGCCGGCCACGATGGCGCCGGTGCCGACCCAGACGGGGATGTTGACCGTTTCCTTGTCCTTGACCGACAGCTCCAGGTTCCCCAGCTTGAGGTCGTGGCTCTCGCTGGTGTAGCTGAAGCCGCCGTAGGCCAGTCCGAGAATGCCGGCCACGATCAGCACGATAGCCAGGGTCTTGATTGGATTCATGCCGTGTCCTCCTGCTCAGGCGCAGCTACGGCCTCGGAAGAGGCGAAGCACCAACATCACGACGGCGAGCACGAGAAGCACGTGGATCAATCCCCCCATGGTGTACGAGGAGACCAACCCGAGCAGCCACAGGATGACGAAGAGCACGATCAATGTTTCGAGCATGTGCGTTCCTCCTTTATAGAGCGACGGGGTTCACTGCAAGTCGAGATCGAGAATCTGACGGGCGGCATAATCGATCTGGTCGGAGCCGATGTCCTGGTGGATCGGGATCTCCAGGACGTGGTGACGCAGGTACTTCGCGTCCGGGCCTTCCTCGGGGGCGGCCTGGGGATCGCCGTAGTTCCAGAACTGCACCGCCTCAATGCCGCGACGCCACAGGGCGGCGGCCGCCGCCTCCTTGTCGCTCACCAGAATCGGGAAGAACAGCGGGCACACGCCGGGATCCAGGTCTTCACGAAGCATGGTGACGCCTCCCTGGAGCCGGTCGCGCATCCTCAGGAAGTTCGCCCGGCGGCGCGCCCGGATCCCCTCGTAGTCGAAGCGCTTCAGGAGAAGCCGAGACAGGCTCGAGATGCGCGTGTTGACGTCGGATAGGTTGAACCCGATGTCGCCCACGGTGACCCGTTTCGCCGGCAAGACCCGCAGCGCCCGGCCGAACCCGCCCTTGGCGGCCGAGAGCGCCCCGCCCACCGCCGCCCAGCGCCCGCGGATCCGCCGCAAGACGAGCTCGGCGGTCATGCCGGCGACCGAGGCCATGCCGCAACCCTCCCATCCGAGCCGGTCGAGGCCGTGCAACGGCCCGGTGTTCTGCACCAGCAAGCCGCCATTGGGAACGGGGAGCGTCTTGTACAGGCAGAAGATGGCGAAATCGCCGAACGTGCCGAGCGGCCGCCCCTCGCTCCCGCTCAGGAGCGCCAGAGCGCAATCTTCGATCAGGAGGATGCCGCGATTCCGGCACAGCTCGATGAGCTCCCGCATCGGCTGGGGCCAGCCGAGGTAATGGATCACGAAAAGGGCGCGCGCTCCCGAGCGGATCAGCCGGTCCACCTGATCCAGGTCCGGCTCCAGCCGTCGGTTGATCCGGTAGAAGCGAAGGTGCGCGCCCGACGCTCGCATCGCCCCCACCTCGTTGCCGCTGTGATAATCGGGCGCGAGGACAGTGTCCTTCGGGCCGAAGCCGAGTGCCCGGAACAGGTGGTAGATCGCGTGCCGCGCCCGGTAGAAGTAGGTCCCGTTCGGCATGCCGAACGGGAATGGCGTCTCCTTCGGGCGGAGCGGCTTCCCCAGCACCTCGAAACCCAGCCCCTGCCACGCCGGCAGGCAGACGCGCTGCTTCTCCGGCGCCGGGCCCCGGGCCGGCACGGACATCGGAAGGGCCGGTGACTGCGACGGCTGCGGCATGAGGGTGCTCATGCCCGCGCTCCGCGGCCGCGCGAGGTCCAGGTCGCGGCCAGCACCCGGGCCGCGTCGCGCGTGACGACGAGCGCGCGATGCCGCCGGAGGCGCGGGACGATCCGGAACTTCGTGAAGTGCAGCAGCCGCATGCGCGGGGAGTCCGGCATCACGTAGAGCCACTCCTGGGACCGAGTGCGGGTGGCCCAGTCGAATTTCCAGGCATCTTCCTGGCCCAGGAAATCGAATTCCTTCACCCCCCGATCGAAATGGTCCTGCAGGATCCGGGCCAGCAGCTGGCTGTACGGGGAGCAGGCGGCAAACGCCGGGTCGTAGGCCGGCTTCAACAGAAAGGCCTTGCCGGCGTAAAACAGCGAGAAATCGAATGCGATCCTCCGTTCGCCGACCGTGAGAAAGTGCAGGCGCAGCCAGCCGCGCCGGGCCGCCCGAAGCGCGAGCAGCGAGTAGAAGCGGTGCGTCGCCTCATCGGCGGCGATGGCCGTGCCGGCGCGTCCCTTCCAGCCGGCCGACTCGATCCACAGCCCGTCCTCGAGCGCGTCCCAAACGTCCGGCCCGGAGCCGACGACCTCCATCCGGATGTCCCCGAACTGCTGCAGGCGCCTCTCCCGGCGGCGGAGGTTGGCTCGGAGCTTGGGCGACAGCCGATTGAAGTACTCGTCCCAGCTTCCCTCGATCGGAATGTAGGGGGCCTCCGCCGATCGCCACAGCCCCGTGAGATAACCGTCCCCCAGCGCCAGGGACGTGAGTGTCGCAAGGGTCGGTGAATCGGCCGGCAAGTGGCTGAGGACCAGGACGTCCCAGAGCGCTTCCTGCTCCAACAGGGTCCTCCAGATTGCCCTGTACGCCTCGGGGCGCCGACGTCCCGAGACCACGTCGAAGCGCTGGGTATGGACGTTTCCGATGGTCTCCAGCCGGCGCACCGGCAGCCCGTAGAACCGTCCTTTGCTGCGCATCAGCGGGACGATGGCAACGGGCCCATCTCCGTCCCTCACCATCAGGACATGCAATTCGTGGGCGGCGCCGAAGCACTCCCACCAGGTCTTCACCCACTCGTGACTCAGGAACGGATGGTCCACGCCCGACTCCTCGAGCAGCGCGTCCCAGGCCGGCTGCAGATCGAGCAGCCCCTGCCAGTCCGTGATCGTCTCGACCCGGAGCTCGGTCGCCGCCGTCGGCCGCTGCTCGGGCGCGGCGAGGGCCAGGGGCATCGGGCTCAAAGCGGTGCCTGCTGACGGGCGGGAGCTCGCATTTCCCTTCGACAGCGGGCGAGGACGCCCGCCGGAGGCGAGAGGATGAGGGGCGCCCCGGACGCTCCGTCCTCGTCCATGGTTGGGCTACGCTCTCCTCGAAGAAGCGCCCGGTAGAGGCCCTCGGTCTGGCGCACCATGTGATGCATCGAGAAGCGATCGACCGCCTGCGTCCGGGCCGCTTCGCCCAGGCGCCGGGCCAGTGACTCGTTCTCCAGGAGACGACCGATGGCCTCGGCCAGCGCCGGTGCGTCACACGGCGGCAGCAGGAGGCCAGTCACGCCGTCCTCGAGGATTTCGGGCGTCCCGCCGACGCGCGTCGCCACGACCGGCACGCCGGCCGCCATCGACTCGAGCACGACGTTGGACAGCCCCTCGCTCAGCGAGGGGGCGACCGAGACGGCGGCCTGCGACAGGATCGCCGCGACGTCCAGTCTCGTCCCCGTGAACACGACGCGTCCCGCGAGCCCGAGCAGGCAGGCCTGCTCCTCGAGATCCCGCCGGCTGGCCCCGTCTCCCACGATCACGAAGCGCACCTCCGCGAACCGGCTCCCCAATAGCGCCGCGGCCTTAAGAAGGTCGTCGATTCCCTTCATCGGGTTCAACCGGGACACGGCCACGACCAGGGGAGCGCGCGGCGGCAGGCCCAGGGCCGACCGGAGCGCCTCATCGGGCGGACGGGGCACGAACCGGTCGACGTCCACGCCGTTCCGGATCACGGCGATCGCGCGACGCGCATGGCCCCCCTCCGTGAGGCGATCCCGGACGGCGGAGGCGTTCACCAGGACACAGTGGGCCAGCCGGCTGGCGCACATCTGGACCAGCCTCTGCGCGCGCGTCCAGGGATCGCCGCTGTCGCGGATGGACGCCAGCACGACCGGAGAGCCGGCGAGCCGGGCGACCGGCACGGCGAACACGATGGGGTAGAAACCGTAGGCATGAACGATGTCGATGGCCTGGCGCTTCAGATAGGCCGCGAACCGCAACTGCTGCCGCAGGGTTCCAGGACGCAGGAATCCCTTGATCGGGTACGAGCTCAAGGGGAGCCCGCACGACGCCATCTCGGCGTACAGCGGCCCTTCCCGTTGCAGACTGGCGACGTGAACGTCGAAGCGGGAGGGATCCAGGCTGGCGGCCAAGTGGGCCACCTGCCGCTCGGTCCCGCCGACATGGAAGCCCGTGATGAACTGGAGGACCTTAATCCTTGACAGGAAGCACCTCCATGGTCGCAAGCCTGCCGATTGCCACCGCAAGTCCGGCGATGATGAAGAAATAGAAGTGGTACCCGACCGGATGGAACATCCCGGCCACCCCGAAGGCGACGAGGCTGACCTCCACCGCCACGCCGTAATGAAAGAGGTTCTCGAGCCCCGAAACCCCCGCCGCGGCGCGCTGTGCCCGCCGCGCCCGCAGGACACAGGAGCAGAACAACGCCAGGAACAGGACCAGCCCGGGCAGCCCGAGGTCGGCGGCGTATTCCAGGTAGACGTTGTGCACTTCCTTCCAGGACGGACCCTGCGCCTCGTTGAGCGCCAGGATGTTCATCCCTGCGCCCACACCGAGGAACGGATGCTGGAGCGCCAGACCCGTGGCCGCCACCATGCCGCCCCAGCGTGCCTGGGCCGAGCCGGTCTGGTCCGAGCGCATGTCCGTGATCGTCCCCATGTGATCGAGATACGATCCGGGCAAAAGCGGCAGGGCCACGAGCGCAAGCAGGACCACGGCCACCGCCCAGGCTCTCCGGGTGCTCCTGGAGAGCTTCCAGAGATACAGCGCGAGCATTGTCGCGAGCGTCAGGAACCCGGCCCGCGAGAAGGTCAGGACAACTGCCGCCGCGCCCAGGACGACGATGCCCAGCAGGAACGCCCGCGCGAGAGCGCCGCGGGCCCGGATCAGGAGCGCCACCGAGAACGGCAGGATCAGGTTGAGCGTCAGTGCGAGGTCGTTGGGGTTCTGCGTGAGCGGCGCGTTGTACCCGGAGATCCTCTTGAAACTCTGATAGTCGCCTCCGGGCGCGATGTCGCCCGAGAGAAAATTCGTGATGGCGACCGAGGCGAGCGGAACGCTGGCGAACACCAGGGTCAGGGCCACTGCCCGGAAGCGCGCCGGCGTGCCGACCAGGTTCGCGATCAGCCAGAAAACCGCGAGAGACTTGATGAAAAGGTCCAGCAGCAGGGACAGGCTCCCTCCCGGCCAATACGAAAAGGGCACGCCCAGGACGGCCCAGGCGGCGAGGCAGGCGGCGAGCACGATCTCGCGCGTGACGATGGAGATCGGCCGGCGCGCCAGGAAGCGGTCGAGCGCGTGCGCCGCAATCCCGCTGATCGCGGCCACGAGCGCCAGGCGGAACGGGGACAGGGCCGGAAACAGCGCCTGCGGCGCGAGGAGCAGGATGATCAGGAAGGCCAGGAGTGCCACGAAGGGGGCCGCGCCGCTCGTCACGCCAAGGTCGATCGATCCGGAGATCCGCACCTCCCCGCGGGCACCCGGCGGCGGGGCGGGCCTCCACCACTCTGGGCCAGGCCGGGCGGCGCCGGCCGGCACCGGCACGAAAGTCGTCGCCTCTCCCCCAGTCCGGATCATGGACTCGGCGCGGGAGCCAAAGCCCCGGCCCTGACGCCGCGCATCCGGATCGGCTCCTTCGCGATCTCGATGTCGGCACATCCGTTCTCGCGAAACCAGGCGTAGACTTCGGGGTGCGAGTGCTTCCACTGGTATTTCGGCGTGTACCAGTCGAAGGTATCGAGCCAGCGCGCGCGCCAGTGAGGGTGCATGGAGATCGGGCTGACGAACTGCAGCACTTTGCCGAGCCAAGGCAGGCGGTACGGGTAGTACAGGGGAACAGCCACGGATGACAGCGCCCGCATCACGCGGAGTGGCAGCCGCGTCGTGACCCTGCGGATCAGATCGGAACCGTAACAGGCCGGGCCGGGGTTCGGATACAGATAAACCGCCATGCTCCCGCCCGGCTTCACGCAGGCCGCGACGCAGGCGAACGCGGCGCGCGGGTCGGGAGTGTGGTGCAGGACCCCGATCGAGTAGGCTCGATCGAACGTCCCCTGGCAAAATGGCAGCGCGAAGATGTCCGCCTGGGCCAGGTGGATGGCGGGGCGCTCGCCGATGTTGTCGTAGGCGGCGTCCACCGCTTCGGTGAGATCGATGCCGAAGACCTCCGCACCCGCCATCGCGGCGACCTCGGCGTACCTGCCGGCGCCGACGCCCGCGTCGAGCACCCGTCTGCCACGCAGGCTCTCGGCAGTCCACCCGGTCGTTTCCAGGAAGCTTCGACTGGACTCGTCCCGCCCGTTGAGCGAATCGAGCTGAACGCTCCGGAAGTGCCTCCACTGGTAGGCAAAGGACCCGGCGTAACCGCCGGCGGAAACGAACCTCGGCACACCCCGCCGGACGGGATAGACGGCGGAGCAGCCGCGACAGTCGAGATCACCTTCCAGAACCTCGCCGCCGCGGCCGGTTCTCTCGCGCAAATCGAGGCTGCCCTTGCAGGCGGGGCAGACGAAAACCCTCAAGGCCGATGACTTCATGCCGCCCGGGCGCCGCTCGTGTGCGGAGGCACGGAGGTCGCTTCGGCCACTTTCCTCTCGGGGCCGAGCCCCAGCAGGAGGACGCGCGCCGTGCGGGCGAGAATGCGCAGGTCGAGCCACAGCGACCGGTGCTTGATGTAATAGAGGTCGTAACGCATCTTCTCCGACTCCTCCTGGAGGGTGTTGGCGTAACGGTACCGGACCTGCGCCCAGCCGGTGACGCCTGGGCGAATTGCGGCGCGCAGGGCGTAGTACGGGATGCGATCGCTGAACAGCTCGAAGTTGGAGACCGGGTGCGGCCGGGGACCGACCAGGTTCATGTCGCCCCGGAGGACATTGATGAACTGAGGGAGCTCGTCCAGATGCGACCAGCGGAGGAAACGGCCGGCGCGGGTGATTCGGTCACTGTTGTCGCGGACCCACGACGAGCCGTTCGCTCCCTCGGCGTGCATGGTCCGGAACTTCAGCAGCCCGAATTTCCGTCCTCCCCGCCCCACGCGCTCCTGCGTGAAGACCGCCGGCCCGCGCGAATCGAGGCGGATCGCGAGGGCAATCAGCGGCCAGAGCGGGGCCGTCACCGCGACCGCGACCGCCGAGAGGAAGAGGCTCATGCCCCGTCCGACGAACGCCGCGACGCGCCGCCGCTGGAACCCTCCGGAGAAAATGAGGGCGCTCGGGGTGAGCGCGTCGATGGCCAGCCTCCTCGTCAGGCGTTCGTAGAACTCCACACCCTCCTCGACCGCCACACCCCGCACCCGCGATTCCAGCAGCGGTCCGACCGGCAGCCGACCGCGGCGCTCGTCGAGCGCGACGACGATCCGATGCGGACGCACCTTCCCGACGATGACGTCGAGATCCTCGAGCGACCCCATGACCGGATAGGGAGGCGCCGGCCCTAGGGAGCGCACCTCGGGAATGACGCCGACAATCGTCCAGCGCGAGCCGCGGGACCCCATCTCGTGGATCAGCTCGCGGGCGAGAGGCCCGGATCCCAGGATGAGCACGCGCTCGCCCGAGCCGGGGTCGCGCACCTCTGTGCCTGCGGCGGAGCGCCGGGTCCTCAATGTCAGGAGGGCGAACAGCCCCATCCCCATGACGGCGAACACCGTCGACAGAGCGAGATTGGACTCGATGACAGCCCACAGCGAATGCATGGCCGGTGGTTTCCGATCTCTCAGGTGGTGAGGTGCGGGTGCGGCTGCTCTTCAGCGCGCCGGGGGCGCGCCGTAACCGCGGTAGTAAGCGTAGGGCCCCGGCCGCGGCGGATCGACGTAGTTGAAGACCAGCCCGGCGACCTTCTCCGGATCGAGGGCGTTCAAAGCCTCCTCCAGGAACCTGCGCGGCGTCCGGTGCGCGGCCACGACCAGGAGAAGACTGTCCGCCCAGCGCGCGATGACGCGGCAGTCAGGCACCGGCAGCACCGGCGGCGTGTCGACGATGACGTAGTCGTACGTCCGGCGCGCCTGTTCGAGGATCTCCCCCAGGCGCGGCGACCGGAGGGCTTCGTAGGGCTCGGCGAGATGGCGACCCGAGGTCAGAAGCGACAGGCTGAAGGGCGGGCGGCGGCGCACCACCGACTCAAACGGGAGCCGCGCATCGACGATCGCGTCGGCCAGGCCCGGCTGCCCGGTGTCGTGAATCCCGAGCTGCGCCGCCACGTCCGGAAGGCGCAGGTCGGCGTCCACCAGCAGCACCCGCGCTCCCTTCGACTGCGCCAGGGTGCCTGCGAGATTGATGGCGGTCGTGGTCTTCCCTTCGCCAGCCCCCGGGCTGGTCACGGCAATCACACCACGCCCGCCGTTGGCGCGCGTTTCCTCGATGCGGTGCCTCAGGACCCTGTACTTGTTGGCCTCGAACGACTCCGAGGTTAGGAGACTGACGAGCTGTTCCTCCGGAGCGCGTCGGATGATGCTGACCGGCAGGACGGCCGGCTCTCTCGCCGGCTCACGGCGCTCCTGCTGCTCGAAGACATTGAGGATCGATTCCATCAGGCGCGACCTCCGATGATCATGAGCAAATACGATCCGCCCCAGCGGGCGATGAAGTAGGAAACCCCGACGACGAACGGGAGGCCCAGCAAGGCCAGGGAAACGCCCAGAAACACACGGTACCGGCGCTGCCGTTTCCCCTTCTTCGTGACGATGCGTGGGATGCTCGCCAGGACAGGCACCCGCGTGAACTCCTTCAGATCGTCCAGCGCATGGAACGACGTGTCCATCCGCTCCGCCAGCACGATGGCCCCGAGCGCCAGCCCGACCGAGATCGCCAGGCCGCCAAGCAGGATACGAAATCGGTTGGGTGATGCCGGCTTGTCCGGCACGACCGCCGGATCCAGAATGGCGAATTGAACGCCCTGCTGCTCCTGCTCCATGCTTTCATTGAGCCGGGCCTCCTCGTACCACTTCACCAGGGACAGATAACGGTCCTTGGCCGTCGCGTAATCGCTCGACATGAGGCCGGCATCCGCCTGGGCCAGTTCCTCCCTGATCCTCTGCACGGCCCCGCTATCGGCGGGGCCGGACCTGTCTTTCGGTGCGGAGCCCGCGATTTGCGACTCGATCGCCTGGATTTCGCTCTGCGCCTGGGTGATCAGTGGATGGCTGTCCTTGTACCGCGTGCGCAGCTCGGTCAGCTCCTCTCTGAGTTTTGCCAGGCGCGCAACGCCGGCCGCCCTGGGGCCGCCGGCAGGCTCCATCGACGCCAGGCGCTTGACCAGGCCGTCGCGGCGTCCGACCAGTCGTGCCTGCGCCTCGCTACTCTCGTCCAGGCGCGCCTTCGCCTCGTCGAGCTCGGCCTTCAGGAACCTGGCCGAGGACGCGGCCTGGTGCTCGCGGCTCTTGAGATTGTCCTCGACGTAGCTGGCCGCGAGCGTGTTGGCGACCTCGGCGGCGGTCCGCGGATTATCGCCCCAGTAGCTCAGAGCGAAGGAGACCGTCGCGCCATGCCCGACCGTCGGGTCGACGCCCCTCGGCTCCAGGCGGATGTCCCGGCGCATCTGCTCGATGATGGCCTCCGTGGAGGCTCCCTTCGTCCTCTGCCCGCGGTAGAGATTGAACCGCTGAATGAGATCCTCGAGCCGCGCGCGGCTGAGGAGCTTCTCCTCGATGGTCTGCAGGCGTGTCTCGAGCTCGTCGGCTTCCCCGGGCCGCACCAGGGATTCCGTCACGTCCGGGCGCTCGACGAGGACCGTGGCCGTGCCGCGGTAGAGGTCCGGAAGAAAGACGGCCACGCTCGCCGCTGCACAGACGATCACCGCGAGCGTCGACAGGGCGAGCCACTTCCGCCTGCGCCAGACGGACATGAAGACATCGGGCCCTCCCCGTTTCTTCGTCGCTTCGGACATGGTCATCCCTCAGAGGGCCGTCAGGCCCGTCATGGCCGGCGCGGCCCGCCAGGGGACAGCGCCAGTCTTTCGCCAGGGCGCCGGCACCGGCTCGACCATGGTGCAGTCGACCTCCACGGCCACGCTGCGCCGCAGCAGGTCCACCGACAGCACCAGCAGGCCCTGGTTCATCTTGAGCTGCACGAGAATCCCTTCGAGGCCGGCAAGGGAACCGCGCATGATGCGGACCCGCCGGCCCTCTCTCAGGTACGGATGCGCCGCAGCAGGGACCTTGGCCCCTGTCATCCGGCGAATGGCTTCGATCTCGGAGTCGGGGAGCACCGCCGGCCGGTCCCAGCTGTCTCCCAGGATCGTCACCAACCCACGCGCCCTGCGCACCTCGAGGTAGCTCTCTTTGTCCAGCGCATGACGCAGGAACAGGTAGCCGGGGAACAGCGGCGCGGCGGAGAGACTCCGCGACCCGGCACGCTTTGCCCAGGCCTCGAACTTGGGAAGAAAGAGCTCGAATTGCTTCCCGGCAAGCTGGTCGTGCACCAGCTGCTCGCAGTGACTGCGCGTCCACAGGACGTGCCAGCGGGCGCCCGCATCCGGGGCCAGGGTGTTCGACATGAGAAAGGCCTCCACCTCCTGAAATCGCCGCACTCGCGGCGGGCTTCGCCCCCTTCGTCCCCGCCTCGACTCCCGGGGCGGAACGACCAGGGTGGTTGGTTCACGGACAGGACGGTGGTGCTCGACGTGATGGTTTTACTCCGGCCGGCAAATCGGAACAATTCGGCAGCCCCTGAATGCGCGGCACGGGGTTTCCGACACGACGTCAGGAGCGTCCTGACAACGGATTTTCACCACTTGGTGGTAGGCTAGCGGACTCACCCTCGGGAGCGGGCGGATCATTGGTTAGAAAGGCTAGAACGCCGAACCGGAGACGGACCCGCGGAGCCGCAGGAAGGGCCTCTTCCGACCTCGCGGTCAGGTCACGGACGCCCCGCAAGCCGGCGGACCATCATGTGAACTGCGCCGTCGTCGGGGTCGGAGCCTCCGCAGGCGGTCTGGAGGCTTTTTCGGCGGTACTGGAGAACCTCCCGGCCGATACCGGGATGTCCTTCGTGTTTGTCTCGCACCTGGATCCAAAGCACGAGAGCATCCTGACCTCCCTACTTGCCCGGGTGACTTCCATGCCAGTCCTGGAGGCGAAGCACCGGATGCTCCTCGAGCCGGATCATGTCTACGTGATCCCGCGTAATGCCAGGATGACCGTCGACAAATGCGTCCTGTCGCTCTCTCGCCGTCTGCAGGCGCCGGCCGAAAATCTCCCCATCGATCATTTTATGGAGTCGCTGGCACGGGATCGGAAGCACAGGGCGATCGGAGTGATCCTCTCCGGGACCGCTTCGGACGGGACGGTTGGGCTTGCGGCGATCAAAAGGGAAGGGGGCATCACCCTCGCCCAGGATCCCGGCACGGCCAAGTACGACGGCATGCCCCGCAACGCGATCAAAGCCAAGGTCGCGGACTTTGTCCTTCCGCCGCACGAGATCGCCGCCATGCTGGCGCGGATCGCCCGGAGTCCCGAGTCGATCGCCCGCGCTGCCGAGCGTCTGCCGACCCCGAAAACATCGGAAGGAGGGCTGGCGGAAATCTTCGCCCTCCTGCGCGAAAGAACCGGAGCCGATTTCTCCACCTACAAGGAGGCCACCGTCCAGCGCCGCCTCCTCCGCCGCATGGCCCTCAGCAAGATCCGGAATGTCGTCGACTACGCCAGACTCCTGCGCCAGGATTCCTCTGAAGTGGATGCCCTGTACGAGGACCTGCTGATCAAAGTCACCGAATTCTTCCGGGACACGAAGACCTTCGAGAGATTGAGGACCACGATCCTCCCCGCGATGGTGAAGAGAAAACCGCCCAAGGAGCCGTTCCGCGTGTGGGTGCCCGGCTGCTCCACCGGCGAGGAGGTGTACTCGATCGCCATGCTCCTCTTCGAGATCACGGGCCGACTGCGCGTCCGCAACCCGATCCAGATCTTCGCGACCGACCTGAGCGAGAGGGCCATCGCCGTGGCCCGCAAGGGGATCTACCCGGCGGGCATCGCGAGCTCGGTGTCGCCTTCACGCCTGCGGCGCTTCTTCGTCAAGATGGGTGAAGAGTACAAGATCGGCCAGCGAGTCCGGGAGGCCTGCGTGTTCGCCAGGCAGGACATCACCAAGGATCCGCCCTTCTCCAAGGTCGACCTTGTGAGCTGCCGCAATGTCCTGATCTACATGGGGAAGACCCAGCAGGACGCGATCCTGCCGATTTTCCATTACGCCCTCAGGTCGGACGGCTGCCTGCTTCTAGGGAAGGCCGAAACGCTCGAGAGTACTTCCGACCTGTTCGCCCCGATGGACATGAAGCACAGGATCTACAGCAAGAAGCCGTTTCCCGCCATGCAAGGGACTGGATTCGCCGCCCGGCTGGCGGGACCTGCCCCGAGCCCTGCGGCCCGGGCGGCCGGCAGGGAACAGCATCAGGCCCGGAGCGAGATGAGCGTCCGGGAGGAGGCGAATCGACTCATCATGGAGAGGTACGCTCCCGCGGGCGTCGTCATCAACGACAAGATGGATATCCTCGAGATCCTGGGAGACACCCACCCGTACGTGCGGCTCGCCTCTGGAACGGCCAACCTCAACCTCCTCCGGCTGGTCAGGCGAGACCTCGCCCCCCAGCTGTCCGCGGCGATCGATCTGGCCAGGAGGACAGGCGCTCCTGTCCGGAAGCAGGGGCGGCCGGTCAGGCGTGGCCACGAAGAGCCCATGGGGCCCACACTCGAGATCATTCCCATGACCGCCCGTTCGGAGCAGAACGATCGCCTCCTGGTCCTCTTCGGGACAGTCGTCCCTCCGGCCGCCGACGCTCAGGACTCGAGCGGGGCGGCGGGCATGAGGGTCAGGTCGGGAGAACGGGGGAACGGACGCGACGTGATCCGGCTGAGGAACGAGCTGGCCGACAGTCAGGAGCACCTGCGCTTGCTGATGGACAGCCGGCAGACCGCCGAGGAGGAGCTCAAGTCGGCGAACGAAGAGCTCATGTCGAGCATGGAGGAGCTCCAGAGCGCCAACGAAGAGCTCCAGACCTCGCATGAAGAGCTGGAGTCGACCAACGAAGAGCTGACGACGGTCAACGACCAGCTCGCGATTCGAAATCGAGACCTGACGGATCTCAGCAACGATTTGACCAACCTGGTCACGAGCGTCAACGTGCCGATCCTGATGCTGACCGGCGATCTGCTGTTGCGGCGATCCACCGTCGCGGCCGACAAGGTGCTGGGCCTGACGGCCGCGGATATCGGGCGGCACATCTCCGAGATCCGGCACACCCTCAGGCTCCCCAATCTGGATGGTGTGGCCGCCGAAGTGCTCAAGAGCCTGGCGGCCAAAGAGATCGAGGTTCAGGATCGGTCGGATGTCTGGTATTCGATGCGGCTGCGTCCTTACCGGACCGAGGACGACCGGATCGATGGGCTCGTCCTGGTGCTGTTCGAAATCGACAGGATAAAGCGAAGCCTCCAGGAGGTGGAGCGCTCCAGGAATTTCAGCAGGACGATCGTGGAAGCCGTGCAGGAGCCCTTGATGGTTCTGGGCGGAGACCGGCGCGTGCTGATCGCGAACGACTCGTTCCTCAAGACCTTCCATATGTCGCGCGCGGCGATAGAGAATCGGCTCGTCTACGAGCTGGAGCCGAGCGGGTTTCGCTCCCCGGCTTTCAAGAGCATGCTGGAGGACACCGTCGCGGGCCAGGCGCGGACCAGGGACTTCGAAATCGAGTTCGAGATCCGCGGCTCGACGCCCACGATCATGGCGGTCGACGCCCGGCAGTTCGATCTCCACGAGGACCATGGAAAGATCGTCCTGCTCACCATGAAGGACATCACAAGGTTCAGGCTCACCGAGCGGCGCCTGGTCGCGGCTCACGACTCCGTGCAGAAGGGTCGCCTGCGGGCCGAGTCGTCGCTCCGGGAGAGCAAGCAGGATCTCCGTTCGAGCCGCGCCGAGCTGAGAATCCTCGCAGGGCGCCTGATCAGGGCCCAGGAAGACGAGCGGAAGCGCGTGGCCAGGGAGCTGCACGATGATTTGAGCCAGAGGCTGTCGGCTCTTCAGCTCGGATCGGCGGGTCTCGCCAAGCTGGCTCCGGCAGGCGCACCCGCAAGGGCAGGATTCGAGGCACACCAGGAGCACCTCGGGGAGATTGTCGAGGAGGTCAGGCGCCTGGCCTACGACCTTCATCCTGCGATCCTCACCCACCTCGGGCTGAGGGCGGCCCTGCAATCGTTCTGCGTCGAGTTTTCGGGGAGGGAAGGGATCGATGTCAAGTTCAGCGCCCAGAAGGAGCCCCCCTCGCTGCAGGAGGAGGTCGCCCTGTGCCTGTACCGTGTGACACAGGAAAGCCTTCGCAATGTGGCCAGGCATTCCGGCGCCAAATCCGTCGGTGTCAATCTCAAGACGGCCGGCGGTATCCTGCACCTCTCGATCCATGATCGCGGCAAAGGGTTCGATGCCCGCCCGAGCCGGACGGGAGAGGGGTTAGGCCTCCTCAGCATGAACGAGAGGGTGAGGCTGGTTCATGGCACCTTTCAGGTGAAGTCCCGGGCGGGACATGGCACCCAGATCGACGTGCGGGTGCCCCTCCCCCCAAAGAGTCGATGAGATTGATCCTCGCCATGGAGGGGGAGCACGCGGAGGATCTCAGCACGCTTCTTGAATAACTGGGGAAATCGAACTGAGCGGGAGACCGCCCGGCCCGGGCGACCTCCCGCTCAGTCAAAGCGACAGTGTCAGGCCGATCCGCTCACTTCGCCGGCGTGATGGTGAATTTCCCGAAGGCGAAGCCGACGTCGACGCCATGGCCCGTCCCGCTGAGCGCCAGGGAGATCTCCCCCTTCGTGAGAGCCTGCGCGGCGGCCGACTTGCCCGCACCGGCGTGGACCTCGGACTGGGCGTACGACCCGAAAAGCTCGTTGATCCTGCGAACGCCCGTGAAGTTTCCGGTGCCGTTGATGACGTCGGATTTGCCGAAGGTGATGCCGCCGCCTTTGGCCTTTATCGACACCTTCGCAGTCTGTCCATTGTCGCAGTGGATGGTCCCATCCCCCTTCGATGACTTGTAGAAGGCGGACCAGCTCTTCAGGTCGAAGTTCATCGTGCACTCCACGAGCTTGTCGTTGTTGTTGTGCTCCTGCTTCTGCTTCTTCGCGGCGAGCGGGGAGGTAGGAGCCCCGGCCGAGAGCAGAACGAAGGAGAACACCAACAGAGAGACGGCAGCAGCTTGTTTCATGGCATTCCTCCGATCGATGTATGAGTGACTACGCGCGGGAACCCGTGTGAGGGACCTGAATCGCCTGTTCGAGCCGGATCCCGAACGGTGTGTCGGACGGAAGGGACGCCTGCTCCCGCTCCTTGCCGACCAGCACGGCCGTTCCGATGCCGCCGCCGATGATGGCGCCGATCACCGTGCTGCGCGTGTCCTTGCCCAGGATGCGCCCGAGCAACGCCCCGCCGGCCGCGGACCCTCCGATGACCGCCGCGTTGCGGCCCTTCTTGGACGCGCTGATTTCCTGGAAGCTGCCCACGATGTCGGTGCGGTACCCGCTTGCGAGCCTGAGGGTGCTGAATGACAATCCAAGAGTCGCCTGGCCGGCTCCTCTCTTGGCCGGGGTCGCATCCGTGATCTTCCCTTCGATCGTGCTGCCTGCGGGGATCACTTCGCGGTTCTCCACCACGATCGGCTCCACCACCGTCGCAGTGAAAGTATCTCCGGCCTGGCTGGTCTCGGAGCTCAGCGTCGAGTCGAGCGCCAACGTCAGCTCGGTGCCGGCCGGGATGCCGACCATGTGCGTCTGCGTCGTTCCCGACGAAGGACGATTCCCGGTCGTGCCGGGCTGGTTGGACGCATCCTGCGCGTGGTCCACTCCCGCACACCCGGCCAACAGGACCACCGCAACGACACCTGCCATCAGATGAATCACCTTCATTGGATACCTCCTCTGATCATTGAAGCTTCCCACTACGACGATCCTGCCTGCTGACTGGACAAAGACCGCAAGGCGGGCGGTGGCGCCTGCTCCTGAGGCGACCCAGGCCCCGCCTGGTCGATGCCCGTCACACCTTCGCACGTGGCAGGGCGGCCGGATATCGGAGCCCGCCTGAATCTGCGGGTGAGAATCCCTGACGAGCGGCCGCAGTCCTCAGAAGCCGGTCGGCATGCCCCCTTCGCCCGTGGCCAGCGCCTGGCGGGCGTGGTCCAGCGCGTTGAGCCGCAATCTCTCCCAGTCGTAACTGTTCCAGACCGATTCCTGCTTGAGGCTGTTGGGATGATCCTCGTTGAACCCCTTCAACCTCCGGAAGAGCCAATGTCCCTTGCGCGCCGTCCCGTCCAGAATCATGAAGCCCCGCCCGACCGGGACCGCCACCAGGACCCAGCCGCTGTTCCCGGCGCTGTCGCCCATCTGAACGAGCGGGTCGGCCCGCTCGGTGCCGTCAAACCTGCTTCGGGCGAAGAGGTAAAGCTGGCTCACTCCTGCGGTGAGTGCGTGGTCCGCGATCGTCATGCGGGGCGAGAGTCCCTTGACGATGAGCTCGCCGCCGCGATTGCCGCTGGAGGACCTGACGAAGTCGAAGGCCTCGGATCGGAACGGTGCGACGGTCTGCGCCAGAGAGCTCTTGAGGCCGTCTCCTGCCACCCAGAGAAAGCCTCCGGATTCCACCCACTGCCGCAGCAGTTTCATGTGCGCATCGGAGATGTTTTTCGTGTTGTTGTCCTCGAGGACGAGGATGTTCAGGTCGGCCTGGCTGCGGATGGTCAGGAGGTCGTCGATCGTCTTCCAATCGACCCGGTAGATTCCCGGATCGATCTTCTCAAACGCCGTCGACGGGGCGGTCCCGAGCATGACCAGCATGCAGGCGAAGAGGACCAGAGCCGGAAGCCGCTTGTTCATCGTGTTCTCCTTGTTTCCTTACGGTGTTGCAAATTGAGCCCTGTTCAAGTGCCGAGCAGCTCGCCGACAGGCTTCAGGTCCTCGATGCGATCGCTGATCGACTTGATCATGACCATCATCGGCACGGCGAGCAGCAGGCCCCACACTCCCCACATCCACCCCCAGAACATCAGCCCCAGGAACAGAGCGACGCCATTCATGCGCACCGCCCGCATGGTGAGCCAGGGTGTCAGGAGGAGCCCTTCGAGGCTCATGATGAGAAATGCCAGTCCCGCGAGATAGAGGCCCATCAGGATCGTGCCGAACTGGAGGAAGCCGATCGTGAAGAGGCCTGCCATGGCGATCGCGGGACCGAAGTAAGGGATCGTGTCGAGCAGCCCCACGGCGATCCCCCAGATGGGGGCCTGCTCGAGGCCCATCATCCAGAACGCGATGCCCGAAACGACGCCGACGATAAGCGACGTCATCACCTGGATGAGCATGTACCGCGCGATCTGCGTGTCGATCTCGTCGAGGATCTGTGCCGTGACCTTCCGGCTCAGGACGGATGGACCCGCGATCTTCATCATCTTCCGCGTGAAGAGATCGCCGGTGATCAGGATGAAATAAACGAGGAACAGGACCAGGACGATCTCGCTGCCCACAGAAATGATCCCCGAGCCGCCCTGCCAGAGATAGTCACCCACATTAATCGGCTTGTCCTCCACCTGCACGCGCGTGACGCCCTTCCGGATCGCGTCGGGGCCGACCGCCTCCGTGGTCGTGTTCTCCATCTCGGTCGCGACGTCCTGCATCTTCTGCATCAGGCCCTGTCCATCGCCCCGGGTCAGTTTCACGGACTCGCCGAGCTTCTTCGCTGCTGCCGGCAGCTTCTCGACGACGGCCACGGCATCATCGAGCAGCCGGAATGCCGCGAAACCGGCGCCGCCGACCAGAGCGGCAAGCAGGACGGCGGCTCCGAGGGCCCGAGGGATGGAGCATTTCTTGAGCCAGGCGACGATCGGCTCGAGCGCATAGCTGATCAGCACGCCGACGGCGAGGGGGACGAACACCTCCTGAGCGAATCGCAGGAACAGCACCACGCCGATGCCGGCGATCACAGCCTCAGAAAGGGATCGGATGTCGACGGGTTTCCGTGAGACGGTCTCGGGTTTGTCGATTCCGGAATGAGCAGCAGCGCCGTCGTGGTTCACTGTGTGGGTTCTATGACCTGGAGGCGTTCCGGGTCTCCACCTTCAGCTCGCTGAGGACCGATCGGACCCCGGTCACGGAGCGTGCAAGGTAGACGGCCGAGAGGTTGCTCTGCCAGGTGGAGACCGTGCCGGTCAGTCGCACGACGCCGTTCGTCACCTCGACGTCGATGTCGGCGTTCTCCTGCGCGCCACGGTCGTTCAGGGATTTCTCCACACCCTGCTGGATTTCCTCATCGCGCGCCTGGACCAGATCATGGTTCGTGGAAGCCACCACTTCGAGCCGGTTCTCCACGCGCTTCACCCCGGATACGCCGCGGGCGATCTCGGCAGCCGCGGACTTCGACTCCTGAGAGGGGACCATGCCGAACAGCGTCACGATCCCGTCATGGCTGTCGACGTTGATTTCGGTCGCTGGCGTGCGGGAATCCGCGGCGAGTCTCATCTTGGTGGCGGACGTGATCCAGAGGTCGCTCGTGACGCCGCCGATGTTGCGCTTCCCGGTCTCGGGCATCATCTCTTCCTCCGCCCGGAAGTCCACGTCAGGGAGCGTGTCGGGGACGTCGATCTCGGAGGCAACGCGGAGCACGCCGGGCTGGCCGGCTGCGTAGTACAGGGCACGCTGGTGGTCGTCGTAGGACGCCGCCCTGCCGGTCAGGAGGACGACGCCGTCGTCGACCGACTTGACCGAAATGCTGCTGTCGTCGAGCGAGCGGGCGGCTTTCAGGCGTTTCTGGACGTCCGACTTGATGAGGTCGTCGGAGCGCTTCATCATCGTCGCGTTCTGGGTATGCGACGCGACGTGCAGAAGATCCTTCACATCGCTCACGCCCTCGATCGCGTTCACGACCTCGACCGCGCGCGCCTTCTCCTTCCCGTCGCGCACCGTGCCGTGAAGCGTCACGCGTCCGTTGATCGTGTCCACGTTGATGG
Organism: Candidatus Polarisedimenticolia bacterium; assembly: GCA_036001465.1. NCBI lineage: Bacteria > Pseudomonadati > Acidobacteriota > Candidatus Polarisedimenticolia > Candidatus Polarisedimenticolia bacterium. The sequence goes on along the minus strand of DASYUH010000099.1, from coordinate 33,896 downwards.
CCGTGCCTGTGACGTCCTTCGCGAGGTACAGGGCGGTCTTCGCCTTCATCGTGATCCAGGCATCGGGCCGCGAGCCCGCCTGGGCGGCAATCGGCAGGGACAGGATGACCGCGGCGAGCAGTGCATGCTTCAGCGAGAGTGTCTTGTGCATGGGAGCCTCTTCTTCAGTTCAGTGTGTCGATCGGATTGCAACAGTTCACCTCAAGTCAAGCTTTTCTCAGGGGGCCCTCCGCAAGGCCGAAAAGGAGGTCAGCCCGTGTACGGGGTCCTGCGGCCACTCGTCCATCCCCGCCGTCCGCTCGGCCTGCATCGCCAGGTACTCGTCGATCCGCACCTCGAGGTCGCAGGGGAACCGCGGAGGAGGACCCACCAGCTGGTCGTGGTACAGGCGGAGCATGATCTCGCGGAAGATCGGCAATGCGGCGCGCGACCCGGTCTCCTTGTCGCCCAGCGTGCGGTTGTCGTCGAAGCCGATGCGGACCGCCACGGTGATGCCCTGCCGCCCGTAGGTGGAGCCGACGAACAGCGCGTCGCGGAAATTGGTCGTCGTCCCGGTCTTGCCCATCACCTGGATCGGGAAGTCGATGCCGTCGAGCGCGTGGGCCGTGCCTTCCGGCAGGCGGACCACGCCGCGCAGCCCCTCCTGGATCAGGCTCAGCTCGTCGGGGCTTGGCCCGTCCGGGCCGATGTCCGGTGCAGTCCGGGCCGCCTCGTAGAGCACGATCCCTCCGGCGGCGTCGGTCACGCGAGCAATGACGTGGGGCTCCGCGAGGCTCCCCGAAGCCATGGCTCGATAGGCGCCCGCCAGCTCCAACAGCCGCACCTCAGAGGCCCCCAGCGCGGTGCTGATGTAAGGGTTCAGCGGAGTGTGGATTCCCAGGTCCCGGGCGGTCCGGTTCACCTCGTCCACGCCGACCTCACGGGCGATCCACACGGCCACGGCGTTGCGGGACTCGGCCAGGGCTTGTCGGACGGGGATCGAGCCCTTGAACTGGTTGTCGTAATTGGCGATCCACTTGACCCCGGGTTCGGAGCCCAGGGGCACCTCGATGGGCTCGTCGGGCACGTCCGTGTCGAGGTCGAGTCCCTGGCGGAATGCGGCCAGGTAGACCATCGGCTTCCATGCGGAGCCCGGCTGCCGTAGCGAGCCCGTGACGCGGTTCAGGTCGGAGTAAAGCGTGGAGCGGTCCTTGAAGACCTGTCGCCCGCCCGCTTCGGCCAGGATTGCCGCGTCCGTGTTGCGCAGCACGACCACCGATCCCTGGATGAGCCCTTTCGACCTGCGGTGCCGCTTCTCATAGAAGGCCAGGCCGTTCTCCAGCGCTTCGTTCACGACGGACTGCACCCGGTCGTCCACCGTGGAGCGGATTGAGATCCGCCCCTGGAACAGGTCCTCGATCCCGAATCGGGTCCCGCCGAGCTGCTTCAGCTCCTCGAGGACGTTCCCGATCGCGCCTGGGGCGTCGGTCTTGACCAGGCTGGGGGTCGCGATTCGCACCGGCTCCGCCTGGCAGCGCTTCGCCAGGCTCTCGGAGATGTATCCATTGCGCGCCATGAGGGCCAGGATCGCGTTGCGGCGGCGCAAGGGCCGCGGATCGCCGGGCCTCGGGGCGTACTCCTTGGGCGACTTGCTGATCCCCGCCAGCAGCGCCGCGGTTCCAGCGTCCTCCGGCGTGTAGCTCGACAGAGGCTTGCCGAAGTAGTACTCCGAGGCGGCGGCGAAGCCGTAGCGGCCATTGCCCAGGTAGATGAAGCTGGCATAGCGGGCGAAGATCTCACGCTTGGCCTGCTGCTGCGATCCGTAGCGCCGTCGCATCTCCTCCTCGAGCCAGAGAGTCAGGCGGACCTCCTCCATCTTCCGGAGAAGCTTGTTCATGGGCCGGACGCCCAGGCCGGCGGAGAGGACCCGCGGGGTCAGCCCGGCGCCGATCAGGGTGTCGCCGTTCTCGCGGATCGTCAGATCATGAAGGAAATAGCTGCGGACGAGCTGTTGAGTGAGCGTCGAGCCACCCTGGGGGAAGCGCGGCCGGAGCCCGTCGCCGCTCCACCAAGCGGCCAGCGAGTGCTGGGCTGATTTCTGAACCACCCGCGGCAGGGAGCGGTATTCCACGCCGGAATGGGAGAAGAAGTTCCTGTCCTCGGCGGCCAGGATGGCCTGCCGCAGGATGAGAGGCACTTCATCGTAGGAGACCACCCGGCGGTATTCCCGCGCCAGCTGGATCAGGACCTTGCCACGGTCGTCGTAAATCTCGCCGATCCCGGGGGGCTCGAATCGGAGGAAGGAATCGAGGTCGGGGAGGCCGCTCCGGTCGAAATAGACGTGGTACAGGGGTCCCGCCGCGAGAATCGCGAGCAGCGCCAGAGGCGGGGCCGCGAGGCGGACCGCGCGGTGCGACCAGGCAGAGCGAAGACGACCGGCCACGAAGGCGCCGGTGGCCCGCAGGCGTGAAACGGTCGCGCCGATCCCATAGTGAGGGAGCAGGCCGGTGTGCGCCGGACGATCGACGAGCCGCTTCGCGAGGGGCATCGGCGCATGATTGAGAACCGGCATCGGGGATCCAGTGTTTCCCATGAGAGGGCGGCAGCCGCCGCGCCACGGAACGGTCGAGTTGCCCGGCCCGTCGCGCGCGGCGGCCACCTGTAGGCCCCTCAGTCGATTCGCGTCAGCTCGACGCGACGGTTCGTCGCGCGTCCGTCGGCGGTCACGTTGTTGGCGATGGGACGGGACTCGCCGTAGCCTTTTTCCTCCAGCCGCGACGAGGCCACGCCCTTGTCCACCAGGTACTCACACACCGCCGCGGATCGCGCCCTCGAGAGCTTCAGGTTGTACGCGTCGGTGTTGTTGGAGTCGGTGTGTCCGTCGATCTCGACCCGGGCGTCCGGCCAGGCGTTCAGCGACTTGGCCACACGGTCCAGGACCACGCGAGAGCTGGGTTTCAGGCGCGCCGTATCATTGTCGAACCTGACCCCTTCCAGAACCAGGCTCTTTCTGCCCTCGAACAACGACGAGCGCAGCCCTCCGTCCCCATCGCCCTTCCTGTGGCTCAGGAGCTGGGTCCTCGTTTCGAAGTCGATCGAGCCCGTCGGCAGAAGGGCATGGGCTGACTGGAAGGCTTGGAGCGCCTCGACGGTCGAATCGTCAGCTTGGCCGTTACGGAACGCTCCCGCCTTAAGGTATCCCGCATGCTGCAGGATCGCCTGCGCCTCCGAGATGTCCTGTGAGGAGCTGTAGATCTGACTGTTGGAGGCGGAAGGGTCGGCGGTGGCGAGGGTCGCGACAGCCGCGGCCCCGGCGAGGCACAGACCTATGGCGAGCATCACGTTACGGTTTCTGATCAAGGACATGGTGTTCCCTCGGTTTCTCCAGAGCCCCGGCCAGAACGGGGTTCCTGCGACTGTTCATGGGACCCCCGGCTCTGGGAGAGGGTCGACCCCAGGCGATGCCCGCACGGGGCACGCCTCCACGTTTCGCTTGACAGACTCGCACAGGACAAGAAGGCCTGCCATCCGGCCACGGCTGAATCGGTGGGTCGGAATCCCTGACGGCAATTGCGGGTGACGGTACGCTTATCGGCCGCGGCTGTCGCGCGCCAGAGAAGCCGGCCGCTCCGGGCTGTGAAACAGCACGTAGAAGAGATTGTGCTGGAATGCGTGATCTCCCGGGAGGAATCCGTGGGTTTCGCAGAAGAAGAAGGTCGAGGCGAATGGCCTGCTGCCGGCGCTCCAGTCGGCGGCGCCGTAGTCTCCGGCGTCGATTCCCAGGAGCGACCCCACCGTGACCGTTCCGTCCCCGGGGACCAGCATCGACTTAGCGAGCTGCGGGGCCTCGGGATCGGGGGTCCTCTCGTCGTCGAACAGGATCAGGGAGCCGGTCTCCGTCCGCTTCAAGATCGCCCGGTCGAGGGTCGGGATACAGTCCGATCCGAACAGGTGGACCGGGACCGCCGCTGGGCCCTCGGCGGCCGACGCGAGCGCCTCATGGAGGGCGCGGGCCCGATCGAGGGCCGCCTGCAGGAAGCGCCTTCGCGGTGCCTCGGAGGATCCTTCTGGCGGCGACCTGAAGACCGACCAGCCATTGCGCACCCAGTTGTTGGCGTCGTAGAGGTCGAGGTCCACGGGGTCGCCGTCCGGGTCGACGATATGCACCCGGCGGTCGCTCGGCAGGAGCTGGTAGAGCGAAGGCAGCGTGAAGACGACCGCGGGCGACATGGTTCTCGAGAAGCCGAAGTTCAGGGTCCGGAAGGCCACCATCGTGCCCCGCAGCGGAGTACCGATCAGGATCATGCGGCCGATGTTCGGCGCCCCTGCATCCATCGCCGTGTAGGGCCCGCCCCGGCCGAGCACGTCCGTCGTGCCGAATCCGAGGTAGTACTGCGCCACCAGGCCCCCCATGCTGTGCGCCACGATGTCGAAGCGGATGTCGGGGGCGTGCAGCCGGTCCTTGATGCGTTCGATGGCCCGCCCGAGACCGGCGGCCGACTCGACGATGTCCCGGCGCCAGTCATAGTTGTAGACGAACAGCGTATCGTGCGGACCCGGGTTGTCGATGTCCCCCTGCCGGTATCCTCCGACGTCCCGCAGGGCATTCAGGATGGCGCCGTAGAACTTGACGCCCACGACGCTTTCCACGATGGCAAAGGGGACAAGGTCGTCGCGGTTCCGGGAGAGATCCGGGCTGTCGATCGGCAGATCGAGGCCATCGGTCCTGCCCCGTCTGATGGAATTCAGGTAGCCGCCCCAGACCACCTCGTCCGTACGGGCGTTTCGCAGCTTCGATCCGAGGAACCCGTGGATCAGGATGACCGGGTTGCGCTGCGGACGGGCGGCCGACGGCTGGTGGATCTCGGCCAGGTTGAGCTTCCTGAACACGGCGCACCCCGTCAGCGCACCGGTGGAGAGGAGCGCGAGAAGCAGAGTCGCGGTCCAGGTGAAACGCCGGGCGTGGCGGAGGTTCGAAATCACCGTGATACCCTCCCATAAGAAGCGGAGGCGCTCTATCCGGCAGCAACTGAATCAGGTGGTGAGAATCCCTGACAGGTCGGAAGGCCCCTGAGCCGAAGATCAGGAGGGTCCTGACTGCGCAGGCGAGTCTGATCGGTTCTAATGGTCAGCCGGTTGGAGGGCGCAGATGAAACCGAGCGCAGCGCTGCCATTCGATCCCAAGGTGTTTCTGGCCAAGGTCGGCGACGGAAAGACGATCAGCGCCTACCACAGGAACCAGGTGGTGTTCTCGCAGGGGGACGCGGCGGACGCCGTCTTCCATATCCAGAAGGGCAGGGTCAAGCTCACGGTCGTCTCCGAGCACGGCAAGGAGGCGGTCATCGCCATCCTTGGCGCCGGCGACTTCTTTGGAGAAGGATGCCTTGGGGGCCAGCGCCTGCGCATGGCGACCTCCACCACCATTTCCGAGTGCTCGATCGTGCGGCTGGAGAAAGCGGGCACGATCCGTGTGCTCCACGACGAGCCGATCTTTTCCGAGCTGTTCCTCGCTTACCTGCTCTCCCGGAACATCCGGCTCGAGGAAGACCTGGTGGATCAGCTGTTCAACTCAAGCGAGAAGCGGCTGGCCCGGGTTCTGCTCCTGCTGGCCAACTTCGGGAAGGAAAGCAAGACGGAGCCGGTCATTCCGAAGATCAGCCAGGAGACGCTGGCGAAGATCGTCGGCACCACGCGCTCGAGAGTCAGCTTCTTCATGAACAAATTCCGCAAGCTGGGCCTCATCGACTACGGCGCCGGGCTGGAGGTTCACAGCTCGCTGCTGAATGTCGTCCTGCACGACTGAAATTCGGCGACTCTGAGCAATCTTGCACAGATCTCGAAGGATGCCTCTGTTAGCGTGGCAGCTGGAGGTGACACACATGTCACGAATACTCAAGGCATCAACGCTCTTCATGGCCATGCTCGTCGCGCTCGCCCTCACAGGATCGATTCTGGCAACCGGCACGGGGTCCCTCGACACCCGCAGCGACGCAAGGTGGTCCTCGGCAGCCACGATCGAGGATGCTCAGGCCATTCTGGAGCAGAATCGGTACCTCGCGCCCGGCAGCTACGACAAGGGTGAACTGGACCAGCCGACCATCAGCGCGATCAGCCGTTTCCAGGCTGCCCACACGCTGAGCCAGACCGGCCTGCTCAACTTCGACACGACGGCCGAGCTGTGGTCGCACCGCATCGCCCCGCAGTCAGCCATCGCGACTTCCTTCGTGACGAGCCCGACCTACACCTATATGCCGGCCACGATCTACAGGCCGACCTCGGAAATGCTGTTCGTCGAGAACAAGCCGCTGATCTTGACGGGGGTCGAATTCGACATCGACAAGGCGACGCTGAGACCGGAGTCGCGGACCACCCTCGACCAGGTCGCCGCGTCCCTGAAGAACTGGCCCGACGTCATGGTCGAGATCCAGGGCCACACCTCCGAGCCCGGCACCGCGATTCACAACATGGAGCTGTCCCAGCGCAGGGCGGCAGCCGTGATGGCCTACTTCGTCGCGGAGGGCATCGACGCATCCCGCCTCGTGGCCAACGGTTACGGACAGACACGATTCATCGCGAACAACGACACCCCGGAAGGCAGGCAGGAAAACCGGAGAGTCGAGCTGCACGAAATCCGCTAGCACTCTGTCGGGACATCAAGCTCCCCTCGCGGCTGGTCCATGCAACCGGACCAGCCGCCGAGGGGAGTCGTACGTTTGCCACAGGTCTCGGGATTGTTCCGGCCGAGGATGCATGGATTCCCCTGATTGCCGGAACCGGATGAACGACCTATAACCTCGTGTCATGAGCGTGGGAACCGCTGTCGAAAAAATCCGCCACAGCGTCGCGACGATCGGGCCCGCTCACACCCTGCACGACCTGGCCCTGAGGGCCGCCAACAGGATCGTGGTGTTGAAGATCCTCAAGGGGATGACGGCCGAGCGCGTCGAGCGCTCGTACGTGACCTGTCCCGAGCCCTACCGCCCGATGTTCCTCGACGAAAAAATGCTCCGGGCGTTTGGCCGGGATCCGGAAAACGGCTTGCCCGAGAGCTTCCTCGCGGAGGCCCTCTCGGAACGACACGAATGCTTCGGCTTCCTCGCCGGTGAAACCCTGGCCGCCTACGGCTGGTACTCCAGAAGGCCCACCCGGATCGATCCGCCGGACCTCGTGCTGGACCCCGGCGACCGATACATCTACATGTACAGGGGGTTCACGCATCCCCGGCATCGCGGACGGCGACTGCATGCGATCGGCATGACCATGGCCCTGCAGCATTACCTGGCCAGGGGTTACAAGGGGCTCGTTTCGTACGTCGAGTCCAACAACTTCAGCTCGCTCAACTCGGTCACGCGGATGGGCTACGAGATATTCGGCTCGGTCTACGTGCTGAGGGTCTTCGGGATCCATCTCACGCACGCCAGCGCGGAGTGGGAGGCGCATGGCGTCCGGATCGAACCGGCGGAACGCGACTCCCTGTCACGCGCCGGAGCGCTCGTCCGAGGTTCGCCGTGAGGGTCAGCCCAGGCTGCGGCGCATGAACGGACGCGTCGGAGAGCGGCGCGCCACCTCGGTGAACCCGGCCCGACGAAACGCGGCCGGAAGTCCGGTCCAGGCGAAGGCGTCCGGCAGGCGCCCGCTGCGCGCCTCGACCGGGTAGCCCTCGAGGATGCTTGCCCCGAGGCGCCTGGCGTGCGACGCGGCGGCGCGCAGCAGCTCGACCGAGAGTCCCCGCCGCCTCTCCGGCCTGAGGACGAACAGGCAGGTCACCGACCAGACCGGCCGGTCGTCGACGCGCGCCAGGGTCCGCGACCGTTCCAGGACCGGGTACGACTCGCGCGGCCCGACGGCGCACCAGCCGACCGGACGCCCGTCGCGGTAGGCGAGGATGCCGGGCGGCACGCCGGAGCCGGCCAGCCGTTTGAAGGCCCTCCGGTTTCCCGCCCCCTTCTTCTTCTGGAATTCCGAGCGCGTCAGCCGCCAGTACATGCACCAGCAGCCGCCGCAGGCGCCCCGCTCGCCGAACAGCCTTTCGAGATCGTTCCAGCGCGCGGGAGTCAGCGGACGAAACTCGGTGCGGGCCCGGGGCATCGGGATCAGCCGCGGGGGGCCAGCCTGTCGTGCGCCCGCAGCAGGAGCGTCCGGATCGGCAGGTCGTAGTCGCAGGCCTGCTCGCAGAAGCCGCTGCAGTGGAGGCAGTGGGCGGCGCGCTCGGACTCCACGAGGCGGGCGTACGACTCGAGTCCGCGGTTCTCCTGCTTGTATTCGTGGTAGTACATGGAGAAGCGCAGGATGTCGGCGATGCGGACTCTTTCGGGACACTCCGGCAGGCAGGCGCCGTCGTACCGGCAGACCTCGGTGGAGAAGGCGGCTTCGTACTCCTGCAGGATGTCGCGATCGGCCCGCCGCAGCGGCTGGCGCGAGGCGGGCACGTACTCGTCGATCTGGCGCGCGCTGTTGATCGAGATGATCAGGTTCGAGACCCTGGCGTTCGACAGCACCCACTTGAGCGCCGCCTGCTTGAACGTCGTGTAGCGGTCCTTGAACCGGTCGAGGTCCGCCCCCTTGGCGCCCGCCAGCGTCTTCATGGCGATGAAGCCGACCCCCTTCGCGTGCGCCTTGTCGATCAGCCGGTCCTGCTCGGGGTAGTCCAGGAAGGAATAACGGCACAGGAGGACGTCGAAGAGCCCCGAGTCGACGGCGTAGTGCATCACCCCCATCAGGTCCGGGTCGTGGCCACTGGCCCCGAGGAAGCGCGCCTTGCCGGCCTTGCGGGCGGTCTCCCAGGCCTCGAGCATCTCCGGGTTCTTCAGGCGCTCGAGGCCGATGCCGTCCGAGTTCTTCCCGACTTCGTGGTTGAGGACGATGTCGACGTGGTCGGTCTGCAGCCGCTTCAGGCTCTGGTCGAGCATGTCCAGGAAGACCTGCTTCTTCGCCGGCTGGCCGATATGGTGCGGGCACCACTTGGTCGTCAGGATGACGCGGTCGCGGCGCCCCTTGAGCCCCGCGCCGACCGTCGTCTCGCTCCGGCCGCCGCGGTAGCAGTGCGCCGTGTCGAAGTAGTTGATGCCGCGGTCGATGGCGTGGCCGATGACCGCCGGGTCGTCGATCGGGTAGCCGCCGAAGCCGATCTCGGAGACCTTCAGGCCGGTGCGGCCCAGCGTGCGATATCCCATCGCGTCGTCGGGTGTCGGGGCGGCGGGCGGGGCGGGCGACGTCGATGTTCCAGCGGCGGGGGCCGGCGTTCCGGCCGGAGCCGGGACGCTCGAGGGCGCGGCCGCGATCGCGCCGGCGACCAGCGCCCCGCCGGCGGCCGTGGTCTGCTTCAGAAACCGGCGACGGCTGAATCCCGATCCGGCCAACGTCTTCTCCTCGAAAGGCAGGCCAGCAGAAACAGGAAGTACACCAGGACGTACAGCTTGTTAGTGAACCACAGCAGCCGCCAGAAGGAAAGGTCGGGATGCCTGAAGAAGAGCGCCAGCTTGGCGGCGACGATGACGACCTCGATGGCCGCCACCCCCAGGCCTGCGTTCCGGGCGAGAGGGTGGCGGCGCCACAGGAGCCAGGCGAGAGCCAGGTGCGCCACCCACCAGAAGTCCCACATGACCGGCACCCGCTCGAGCGGCCGGCCGGCGGCGCGCTCGGAGACGAAGTAAAGGGCCGGCGCCAGGTACTTGATGACCAGCGTCCAGGTCACCATGACGACGAGGCCGAACACGGCGGGCGTCACCCAGCCGTCCGCGGCGCCCGGGCGCGTCATGAGGAGGCCACACGGCGGGCGCTCATCATGCCGGAGTCCCCCGGGCGGGCGCGGCTCACGCGCGGCGACCACGCCGCTGCGTCAGATGGGCGCCGACGGAGACGACCCCCGCGGCCAGGACCGCGCTCATGCTGCGGAGCAGGTAGAACGCCGGCTCGCTGGAGGTGAAATTGGCCGCCGGGAAGTGGACGCTGTACCAGTCGTTGAGGACGAAGGCCTCGAAGTACAGGAGCAGGCCGCGATAGATCCCGGCCGCGGCGATTCCGGCGCCCGACATGAAGATCAGCGCGAAGGAGACCTCCCGGCTGGCGGTCGTCAGAAAGGCGGCGAGGACGTAGTGCGGATCGGGGACCTCGAGGCCGGGCACGATGAGCGGCGCGGCGAGCAGGACTCCCGACGCGCAGGACAAGAGCAGGGCCACCGGCCGCGGGACCGCTTCCGCCCAGGCGCTGAGGAGCGTTCCCCGCAGCGTCCACTCCCAGCCGAGCGTCGCGACGAGAAGGCAGAGCGGCAGGCTCCAGAGGAGCGTCCGGGCGGGATGGCCGCTGAACCCCTGGTCGCCGAACGTGAAGGTGAGCCAGCCGAGCAGGTGTCCGACGCCGAGAAAGGAGAGGTCGGCCAGCAGGGCCAGGAGGAACCACGGAGCGAGGCGGAGCACGGCCCACGCGCCCCGGCGCCGGCCGCCCGGCGCGCCGCGGGGCCCGGAGACACCGGGGGACCGCAAGAACACGAACGAGGCGAGCAGGGCCGCCGCCACCGGAAGGCCCCAGGTCATCGCCGCGCGGTAGGCCCCCTGGCCGCCGAACAGTCCCGGCACGCCCGGGATCAGGAACGGCAGCGGCAGGGAGGCGAGCAGGAGCGTGAGCTTGAGCGGCCTGGTCAAGCCGGCGGGACGCGGTAGATGGCCACCGTGCCGGTCATCCGGGCGCCGAGCCCCATCTGCGCCGGGTTGGCGACGGTCATCGTGGCCGACTCGTTGACCCGGCAGCGGAAGTGGTGCAACGGCTTCTCGGGCTGCGGATCGCAGGCGGTCCCCTCCCAGGCGACCGTCACGCCCTGGGTGATGCGGGCGGCCGATTTCATGTCGACCGTCACCTCGTACTCGCCCGGCTCGAGCTTGAAGGCGCGGCGCGCGCCGTCGGCCAGCGCCAGCGGCTCGGAGACGATGCGCTCGACGACCTCCACCGGGGCGACACCGAAAACCTGATCGGCCGCCGCGCGCAGGCTGGCGCGTCCGACCGCCACCGGCTTCGCGACGCCCCCCTCGATGACGACGACGGACGGATCGGACGAGGTGATGTCGAGCGGCACGTCCTGCATCTCGACGCCATTGCCGAGGACGCGCGCCTGGAGCCGCTCCGGCTTGCTGCCGAGCACGAGCCGGAGGTCCTGCGGCAAGGCGATCTCGGTCGGCAGGCGGCACTTGATGGCCAGCGTCTGGGCGACACCCCCTCCGCCGGCCGCGCCGCCGACGGCCGCGGTCCCGGCCTGACCCTCGGGGGCGAGGGTCAGCGCGGCGTCGCCGGTTTTCAGGCAGCGGAGCGTGCCGGTCGGCGAGACCTCCAGCACGTCGGCGGGGGATGCCGAGTAGGTCACGCCCTTCCCGGCGATCGGCTGGTCTTTCTTGTTCACAACCGCGGCCCTGAGCTCGACCGTATTGCCGCTCACGATCACGGGCGGCGGGGCGTTGAAGGTGATCTTCGCCGGCGTCTTGTCGGCGCAGGCGGTCACGAACAGCGCCACGAGCGGGAGCGTCAGGCTGAATCCCAAAAGGCCGGAGCGGTTCGAGCGGACGTGATGGCGCATCGCGGACCTCCTTGAAGCGGTCGACCTGGAAGCGGACATCCTTCGAACGAAGCGGTCCCCTTGAGAGCGCGGGGCGCACGACGAGGGATGGTAGCAGACACGGGGGCGTCCGGTGCCCCCGGAGTGAGGTCCGAATCTGGTAGAGTACGGTCCATGAGGAGGGGCGGCGCCGGGAGCGTGCGCGCTGTCGGGGCCGGCGGTTCCCGCCGGAGCCGGGCGCGGAGCTCGCCGCCGGCCGGAACGACCGGCCCGCGACCAATGGCGGCGCGCGGCAGCCCTCCCCCCTTCCTGCAGTCGCTGCCGCGCCTCCTGATCGTCCGGACCGGCTCGACGGCCATCGACGTGCAGAGGCGCCACGGCGATTACGACCGCTGGTTTCGCGACGCCCTGGCGGAGCACGACCTGGCGTTCGATCTCTGCGACGCCACGCGCGCCGCCATACCGGACACGTCGGCCCACGTCGGGGTCATCGTCACCGGGTCGGTGAAATCGGTCGTGAGCCCCGAGCCGTGGATGGAAGGGCTCGCGACGTTCCTGCGGCGGGCCGAGCACGCGGGGGTGCCGGTCCTCGCCGTCTGCTTCGGGTGCCAGGCATTGGCCTCGGCGCGCGGCGGGCGGGTCGTGCGGAGCCCGTCGGGATGGGAGATCGGCGCCGCCGAGGTGGACCTGACGGGGGAGGGCCGGCTCGATCGGCTCTTCGAGGGGCTGCCGTGGCCGCTTCCGGTCCTGGCGACCCACGAGGACCGGGTCGAGTCGCTGCCCCAGGGGGCGGTCCTTCTCGCGGGGAACGACAGCGCCCCCATCCAGGCGTTCCGCATCGGCGAGAGCGTCTGGGGCGTGCAGTTCCATCCGGAGGCGACGACCGCGATCCTGCGCGAGCTCATCCTGCTGCGGCGCGACGCGCTCGAGGCAGGCGCGCGGGACCGCGGCCGCGCGGGGGCCGGCTATGTCGAGGCGCTGCTCGGCAGGCTCGAGGGGTTCGATCCCAGGCCGGCGCGGCGCCTGCTCGACAACTTCGTGCGCATTTGCTTGAGCGAGCGGGAACCGGGCCGGACGATGTGAGGCTGCCGCCTCGCCGCCCAGGCCGGCGGCCGGGTGCTTTGGGGAGGTGAGGCATGACTCGACGCCTGACGCGTGACACGAAGAACGCCGTCCTGGGGGGTGTGTGCGCCGGGTTCGCGAGCTATTTCAGCGTCGATCCCGTGCTGATTCGGCTGGCGTTCATCCTGCTGGTGGTCCTGAACGGATTCGGGCTCGTGGCCTATGTCGTCGGCTGGGTGATCATGCCGCGCGCCGAGCGGGGCGACGGCTCCGCGTCGTCCACGGCGTCCGGAGCTCCGGGCGCGCCGCCGGTCACGGACCCGGCCGGGCGGATCGTCGAGTCGGTCCGGCAGGCCGGCGAGAAGGTGGCGGACGGGTTCCAGCGGATCCCCGATGAGAAGCGTCGGGGAAGCGCCATCGCCGGCGGGGTGCTCATCGTTCTTGGAACGATTTTCCTCCTGGACCGTATGTCCTGGTGGCACTGGCCGTACTGGGCCCGGTTCTCGAATCTCTGGCCGATCATTCTGATCGCCGTCGGCGCGTCCCTCATCTTCGAGGCGGCCCGCGGGCGGGGCGGGAAGTCATCGTGAGCGACAGGGACGGCGCAGCGGAAGACACCGGGCGCGATCGCGGCGTCCGTTGGACGCGTGTCTCCCGGGGGTTCTACCTCCTCGGATTCGGGACGTTCCTGCTCCTCACGACCCAGGGCATCCTGCCGGTGTCGTTCTGGGGAAGCGTGCTGGCGTACTGGCCGGTCCTCCTGGTCGCCATCGGCATCAGGCTCCTGTTCCAGCACAGCCCCGCGCCCGGGCTCGTCCTCCTCGGACCGGTGCTGGTCCTGGGAACGCTCATGTACGTGGCGATGCGCGAGCCGGGGCGCGACGACGACGCGAGCGACTGGGTGCCGGTCCGAGCCGAAGGGCCGTCCGGCGTTTCGGACCTCACCCTCGAGGGGGAGCTCGCCATGGCGAAGGTGGACGTCACGTCGCGTCGCCTGGCGCGCGGCGTGCTCGCCGAGGGGCGGGCGACCGAATCGGGCCGCCAGTCGGTGCGGGTGGAAGAGGACCGCGAGGCCGGCCGGGTGCGACTCACCAACCAGTGGCACGACGGGGTGAACCTGGCCTTCCCGGGGCATGGCGCGCGCTGCGAGCTGGGGGTCACGGCGGCCGCGCCGGTCAGCATCGATTTCGACCTGGCGTTCACCACGACACGGATCGACGCGGCCGCCGGCCCCGTGAAGAGGTCCCGCGTCGATGGGGCGTTCAACGACATGACGCTGCGCCTCGGCGAGCCGACCGAGGATGTCAACCTGGATTTCAAGGGGGCCTTCAACCATTTCGTCATCGAGGTGCCCGCCACGACGCCGGTGCGGGTGTCGAGCGACGGGTTCCTGAACCTGACGAACGGACGGCGCCGGAACAGGCGGCCGCCGTCCGGGAGCCCCGGTTACCGCGTCGACGTCGAGGGGGCGTTCAACCGCCTCGTCGTCCGATCGTGGTGATTCAGGGCCCAGGCAGGATGAGCGAATGAAATCGTGGGCAGTGGCCGCATCTCTTCTGCTGTCTTTTGGCACGACCGTCGGGGCGGGGGACGACCCGACCGTGCCCGTGACCGGCGTGCGGGACGCCCCGGCCGTGCCCGGAGCCGTGCAGGGTCTTGTCCGTGGGGCCGACGGCGGCGTCGTGAGCGAGGCGCTGGTTGCCGCGATCCTGTACGGGGCCGAACGGACCGCGGGCCATGCGCGGTCCGGGGACGGCGGCCGCTTCCGGATCGAGAATCTGCCCGCCGGGACGTACGGTCTCACCGTGACCTCCCCGGGGCGTGCCGCGGCCTATCTCGGCGGCATCGACATCAAGGCGGAGCAGGTGACCGGGGACGTCGAGCTGTCGCTCGGAACGGGAGGGATCACCCTGTCGGGGCGGCTGCGGGACCCCGCGGGGAATCCAATCCGCGGAGGTGATGTCCTCGCGTGGCGGTACAGCGACCAGAAGGGGGACATCTTCCAGGTCGCCGCCACCCAGGACGGCAGGTTCGAGATCACGCTTCCGGAGGGGACCTACAGCCTCCTTGCCCAGTCAGGAGAATTGCGCTCGAAGTGGACGCCGGGAGGCATCAAGGAGGACGCCACGATGGATCTCGTGCTGCGTCCGGCCGCCACCGGCCCGGCTCCGCGGGCGGTGTCGGCGTGGCTGAAGCGAAACGCAGTCCCGATCGCGACACCCGAGGCCGGTCACGGCTTCGCCGACCTGCAGCCGCTCCGAAAGATGGTCGGCCAGGCGCGCATCGTCGCCCTGGGTGAGGCGACGCACGGCACCCGCGAGTTCTTTCAGCTCAAGCACCGGATGCTCGAGTTTCTCGCGACCGAGATGGGCTTCACGGTCTTCGCCATCGAGGCGAGCTTCCCCGACGCCCTCGCGGTGAACGACTACGTGCTCGAGGGGAAGGGAGACCCAGCCCAGGCGCTGGCGGGTCTCGGGTTCTGGACCTGGGACACCGAGGAGGTCCTCGAGATGATCCGCTGGATGCGGACGTACAACGAGGACTCCGCTCACAACACGAAACTCAAGTTCCTCGGTTTCGACATGCAGAACCCGGCGGCCTCCGTGGTGCGCCTGATCAGCTATTTGAAGAGGGTCGATCCGGAGCAGGCGGGGCCGGCGATCGAGCGGCTGGACCCGCTCGTCGGAAGGCCTTATGCGGGGGACTACGCGAAGGTGCCCGCGGAGGCTCGAAAAATGACCGCGGACTGGATCGACGCCACGCTTCTGCGCTTCTCCGAGCGGAAGGACGACTATGTTGCGAAGTCCTCCATGCGAGAGTGGGCTCTCGCGCAGCATCACGCCCGGCTGATCCACCAGGCGGAAGAGACGTTCGGCTCCCCAGCCGAAATGATTCGAGCGCGCGATCGCTCCATGGCAGAAAACGTGACCTGGATCCTGGACCACGAGCCCCGGGGAACGAAAGTCGTCCTCTGGGCCCACAACGGCCACGTCGCCGCCGATCCGGCTTCGGCGGACTGGGTCCCGATGGGCTCGCACCTGAGGCAGGCCTACGGCTCCTCCATGGTGGTCATCGGCTTTTCGTTCAATCAGGGGTCGTTTCGGGCGATGGACACTGGCAAAGGGCTTCATCCCTTCACCGTGGGGCCCGCCCCGGTGGAGAGCCTCGATGCGGCTCTCGCCACGGCGGGCATGCCGCTGCTGGCGCTGGATCTGAGGCGCCTGCCGGGGTCGGGTCCGGTGAAGGAGTGGTTCGAAACGTCCCGCCCGATGCGATCGATCGGGGCCGTCTTCAGCGAGGGTGAATCCTCGAGCTACCTCGGCGAAACGGACGTGATGGCCAATTACGATGCCATCCTGTTCGTGGACAAGACCACGTCCGCGAAACCCAACACTCCGATCCGTTACTCAGGGAGCGGGCAGACTGTCCGCGCAGCGGATCCGGCGCCCGTGGCACGCAACCTCGATCTCGAAATGGGCGAGGTCGGAAAAGCCCCCGAGGGCTGGACCGTTCCCAAGTCCTGCGAGGAGGGGGGCTATCGCGTGCTGCTGACCGAGGAGGGTCCCCGGCAAGGCACCCGCGCCGCCCGTCTCGACCGTGAAGGCGAGAGACGGAATGCGGTCCCGTTCGGCAATCTGATGCAGAGCATCGACGCCGCTCCCTATCGAGGCCGGCTGGTTCGCTTCCGTGCGGCCGTGCGCGCCGAAGTCGAGGGAGGGGGAAACCAGGCCCAGCTCTGGCTCCGGGTCGATCGGCCCGACGGTGCGATAGGTTTCTTCGACAACATGATGAACAGGCCGATCGTTTCGCCGGATTGGCAGGAGTACGAAATAGCCGGGGAGATCGCCGGGGACGCCGTGGCGTTGAATTTCGGCGTCCTTCTCGTCGGGAAAGGACGAGCCTGGATCGACGACGCGTCGCTGACCGCCGCCGTTGTGACCGGCGCGCCCGCCACCGCCACGCCGGCGAACAGGGCGCCCGTGCCCAGTGCGCCCGCGCCCAAGTAGGGCCTATCCGGGTTCATGCCCAACTTAAAGCTGGACATTGGGCTGCTGCGCATGTATCATTCCCCCGTTACTGAACCACGAGCAGGCAGTCTTCGCCTACCGGAGTCGACCCGCTCAGGAGCGGGTTCCAGCCTAAACCGCTAGAACCACAACGTTTCCCCAAGGTTCACGTACAGAGTCCGACGGCCGCATTGTGCCGCCGTCGCAGAATGCCAGACCGCCGCGCCACCATGGCCGGCGAAAGAAGGAGAGTCACAATCGTGACATTTTCAGAACTGGGCCTCGCGCCCGAAATCGCCCGCGCCGTGCTCGAAAAAGGGTACGAGGCTCCGACGCCGATCCAGGCGGGCACCATCCCCGGCGTCCTCAGCGGCAAGGACCTGATCGGCTGCGCCCAGACGGGCACCGGCAAGACCGCAGCATTCACCCTGCCGATCCTGCATCGCCTGCGCGCCGGAACGCGCGGCAGGCTGCGGGCGCTGATCCTGACCCCGACGCGCGAGCTCGCGCTGCAGATCGCCGATTCGCTCAAGGCCTACGGCCGCCACGTGCGGCTCGAAACCGCGGTCGTGCACGGCGGCGTCGGGCACCAGCCGCAGGAAGCGAAGCTCAGGCGCGGCGTCGACATCCTGGTGGCGACACCCGGGAGGCTGCTCGACCACATGGGGCGCGGCTACGTCGATTTCCGCGGGCTCGAAGTGCTGGTCCTGGACGAAGCGGACCGGATGCTCGACATGGGCTTCATCCGCGACGTGCGCCGCATTATCGCGGCCCTGCCGGCGCGCCGGCAGACCCTGATGTTCTCGGCGACCATGCCGGACGAGATCCGGAAGCTGTCGCGCGAGATCCTGCGCGAGCCCTTGAACGTCGAGGTGGCCCCGCGCCGCTCGGCCCCGGCCGCAGGCGTCCGCCAGACGCTCCTGCCGGTCGACACCAGCCGCAAGCGCGAGCTGATGGCCCACCTGCTCGAGACCGAGGCGCGCGGCCTGACCCTCGTGTTCACGCGCACCAAGCACGGCGCCAACAAGCTGGCCCGACACCTCGAAGGGCGCGGCCATTCCGTGGCGCTCCTGCACGGCAACCGCAGCCAGTCGCAGCGCAACCAGGCCCTCGCGGCCTTCAAAGGAAAGCGGGCGCGCGTGATGGTCGCGACCGACATCGCCGGCCGCGGCATCGACGTCGAAGGGATCGCCCACGTCGTCAATTACGATTTGCCCAATGTTCCCGAGGACTACGTGCACCGGATCGGGAGGACGGCGCGCGCCGGAGCCTCCGGCGATGCGTTGTCGCTGGTGTCTCCGGAAGATCACCCGCACGTGCGCGGGATCGAGACCCTGATCGGCGCCAAGATCGAACGCCGCGTCGTGCAGGGATTCGCGGAAACCAAGGCCGCCTCCCGGCCGATCGGCCAGGGGGCGCCGGCGTGGGCCCGACCCGTCAGCGGTCACTCCAGGCCCAAGGGCGCAGGGGCTCATCCCCGCCACATGGGATCCGTCGGCTCGGCCCGGCACATGGGTGCAGCCGGCCCGGCCAGGCCGATGAACCCGGGTGCTCCGGTCAGGTCGATTGGTCCGGTTGCTCCGGCCAGGCAGCCGGCACCGGTCGCCCGCCCCGTCTTCTCGAACGCGTCCGCGCCACCGGCGGGCGGATCCGACTCGACCTCCCGTGGCAGTCATGCCTGGAGAGGCAGGGGCTTCCGGCGCCACTGAGTCCCCGGTAGCGAATTCACCGAGCCGCCACGAGGAGAACGGTTCTCGTGGCGGCCTCGGGCCTCCCTCTCGGACAGCCCCCGGTCCCGCCTGCACAACCCGGATATTCATGCGGCGTGAGCCCGCGCGATCCGCTCGGGCCAGTCAGGCGATTCCATGCGTCGATCGAGGCGGGACATGCTACCGAGCCTATGATAGGCGCTGCGACGCGGGTCTCCGAGGCCACTTCGGGGCACGCGGGCCGCGGCACGCAGTTCGAGGAGGGACCCGATGGGTGAGCCTGGAAGATCGCTCGCAATGCGACGGCTGACGCTCGCCGGCGTGACCTTCATCTCGATGCTCGCAGCGCTTGGACGGGTCGCTGCCCCGGGGCACGCGGCGCCGCCGGGTCAGAGCGCGTCGATGGCGAAATCGAGCGACGGCCCCTTCCGGATCACCCTCCTGGGGACGGGGAACCCCCGGCCGACGGCGGAGAGGTTCGGGCCGAGCAGCCTGGTCGAGGCGGGGCGGCACCGGGTGCTGGTGGACGCGGGGCGGGGGGCGACAATCCGGCTGTTTCAGGCGGGAGGGCGCGAGCTGCTGAGCGGCATCGACCTGGTCCTGCTGACGCACCTCCACTCGGACCACACGGTCGGGCTGCCGGACGTGTGGCTGACCGGCTGGCTCTTCGGACGGGAGCGGCCGCTGCCGGTCTTCGGCCCGCCGGGAACCGAGTCCATGGCGAAGCATCTCGTGCGCGCCTACGAGTTCGATGTCGCCAACCGGCGGGACGAAGGGGAAAGGCTGCCGGCCGAAGGATCCGGCCTGCCGGGCACGGACATCGCCATCGAGCAGGAGGGGGCCGGGGCACGGGTGATCTTCGCCCGCGACGGGCTGAGGATCCTGGCGTTCCCGGTGGACCACGGGCCCCACACACCCGCCTTCGGGTACCGCTTCGAGTACGAAGGGCGCTCGGCGGTCTTCTCCGGCGACTGCCGGCCGACGCCGGGTCTCATCGTGCAGGCGCACCGGGCCGACGTCCTGGTGCACGAGGTCGTCAGCCCGGCGCTCGAGAGGCGCCGCGCCCTGATCGCCGATCCCGCGGCGCTCGAGGGGATCATCGCCCGCCACACCACTCCCGAGGAGGCCGGCCGGATCTTCGCCCTGGCCCGGCCGCGGCTGGCCGTCTACACGCACATCGTCCCCTCGGTGGCGACCGCCGCCGACCTCGTGCCGGCGACCCGCAGGGAATACCGGGGACGCCTGGCGGTCGGGCACGATCTGATGTCGATCACGATCGGCAAGACGATCACCCTGGGGACCCGCGGGCGATAGGGGGAGAGCGGGGGCGGGACACCTCCCCGGGCACGACGGACCGATAGCCGCGTTGCATCCACCGAAAAACATGCGCCATCCGGGGAAATAGCCCGGGTTCTGGTTGATTTCTGCTCCGGCCGGCGGACCTTTTGCGTAATCCCTGGAGAAGGGACCAGGCGCCGGACATCCGCCCGGTGGGGCGGGACCGATCCGGGCGTGGCGGGGGGGCACACGATGAACCGGAACATCGGCAGGCGGGTCGGCAGGCTGGTCCTGGCGGTCGCGATCGTCCTGGCGGGGAGCGGGGCCGCGAAGGCGGTCACCTACGACCTGTACCTCTGGCCGTACTGCTTCGACTCGGCCTGCGGGCACGACTCGGTGCAGGACTTCCGCACGTTCGTCTTCGATGCCGTGCAGGAGACGAACCTGGTGTGGCGGAAGTCGGGGATCTCGTTCCGGCCGATCCTCTTCTCGGTGAAGGTGGACGGGTATTACAACGAGACGGAGGGGTGCGCGCCGGGCGTTTCCGAGGTGATCGAGAACCGGCGGCAGCAGTGGCGGACGATGGTGGCGACAGCGTTCCCGCTCTCGATCAACATGCTGATCACCCAGGGTCCGAACATGTGCTGCTCGCACATCCCGCAGGGTCCGATCGGCGGCGATCCGGCGGAGGACGCGTTCCCGAACACGTACGGCATTCTCTGCGACGCGAACAAGGACCGCGGCTCCGAGTACATGGGTCAGGTCTGGGCGCACGAGATGGGGCACCACTGGTGCCTGGTGCACACGTTCACCTGGCAGGACTCGCTGGAGACCGCGCCGAACCCGCCGGACTACGACCTGGACGACTGCTGCGGCGTCAACGACACGGCCCCCGACCCGGGAGTGCTCGAAGACAAGTACGACCCGGACTTCCCGGCCGTCTCCGACGTGAGCTCGAATGGCAGCCTGCGCAACGGCCACGAGTGGTGCGCCGCCACGGAGGTGGCGCTCGGCCCGCTCCTGGTGGACTCGGGAAGCGCGCACCGGAGGTTCTGCTCGGTCTCCTGCGTGCAGCGGCAGAACGGCTCCAACAACCCGCTGAACGTTGGCACCGAGCCGTTCCAGACGATGTCCTACTACGGCTGGCCGTGCTCCGGGCCGTACACGATCAACGGCGTCACCTACGAGCCGTTCTCGAGCGACTCGCTCGACGTGTTCACGACCTGCAAGAATGGGCTCCCCGAGCGCCAGAACCTGCCGGACGTGTGCGCGCCGCGGGGCGGCGACCCCGACCAGGACGGCATCTGCCAGATCGACGACAACTGCCCGAAGCACGCCAACACCTCGCAGGCCGACAGGGACCACGACGGCCAGGGGGACGCGTGCGATCTGTGCCCCGACATTCCGCTGCCGACCGGGGACCTCGACAAGGACGGCAAGGGGGACCTGTGCGACGACGACAAGGACGGCGACGGCTGCAAGAACATCAAGGACCAGCACCCGTCGCAGGGGGAGGTGGTCGTCGGCAGCCACTTCGAGTCGGGGTGCGGGACCGGCACCGAGCCGACCTACGGCTTCGAGGGGGACGACTCGGACGGCGACGGCGCGCGGAACTGCTCGGACGTGGACGACGACAACGACGGAATCTGCGATCAGGGGGGGCCGTACCTGCCGGGCCAGAAGGGGGCGATCGGCATTCCCCCGGGGGGCTGCCAGCCGGGGGTCAACGGCTTCGATCCGTGTCCCATCGAGCCCGGGACGATCTGCGTTCCGTTCGGGGCGCCGATGCCCTGCCCGCCGATCTGGATGGTCTGTCTCGGCGGGGGGTGCGAGGAGTTCTTCCTGGATCTGGTGAGCCTGGTCAATCCCCAGGAGCGCATCCGGTTCGACTCGTTCGAGATCGTCAACCGCAAGCTGTACATCCAGCCGCTGGCCGGGTTCGCCATCTCGCAGTCGGCCCTGGCGCTGCAGGGGGACTTCGCGGCGGTGAACGCGACCGGCGTCGCGGAGCCCGGAGAGGGAGTGGGGGCGGGCGCTGGGGCGACAGCGACCGGCGGAGCGCGGCTCCAGAGGCTCGGCGATCCGGTGCGGCTGGAGATCCGGTCGCGCCGGACCAACCAGCTGGTCGCGATCGTGGCCGAGTACGACGCTTCGCAGGTCCATGCGCGCGAAACGACCCACGGCCAGCTTCTCGAGCTGGCCCCCGTGTCGGACGGCACAGGGGGGCTGACGCTCGACCTCGGGGCCACGTGGGTAAAACCGGGACCGCCCACCACACCACTCGCCGATCTGGATCGCGACACGCTGCCCGACTTCGCGGACAACTGCACGGAGATCGCCAACCCGGATCAGACCGACGCCGACGGCGACGGCTTCGGCAACGCCTGCGACGCCGATCTGGACGGCGACCTGCTGGTGACCCCCTTCGACGTCGCCGCGGTGAATGACTGCGACCGGGCCGACCTGTCACTGACCTTTCCCCTCACCGAGCCCAGGACCATCGGCGGCGGCGATCGCTTTCCGCCCAGCCCGGTCCTCCTCGATCTGGCGCGCCGCTGCGGTGCGGCCGACCTGGACGGGAACCGGATCGTGGATTCCGCAGACTCCCTCCTCGCCGAGGGGATGCTCGATCGGCCGCCGGGCCCCTCGGGGTTCCAGGCGGTGGACCAGGGATGCGGCCCGACCCCCTGCGACGACGGCCAGCCGTGCACCCACGACTACTGCGAGCCGGAGAGCGGGTCCTGCCAAAGCGTGCAGCGGACCTGCGACGACGGGGACCCCTGCACGGTGGACCTGTGCGACGATGAGACCGGCCAGTGCATCTTCTCCCCCTTGCCGTGCGACGACGGGAACGTCTGCACCCGGGACTTCTGCGACGCCCAGACCGGCAGCTGCCGCCATCTCTCCGAGCCCGACGGCCTTCCCTGCGACGACGAGAGCATCTGCACGGAGTTCGATGCCTGCCAGAGAGGCTTGTGCGCCGGGGTTCCGCTGGTCAGCTGCGACGACCGGAACCCGTGCACCCTCGATGGCTGCGATCCGGCGACCGGCGCCTGCCTGAGCGTGTCCTTGGGGTGCGACGACGGCAACCCCTGCACCCGCGACTCCTGCGACGGGCGGCTGGGCGGCTGCGTCCACGCCAACGAGCCCAACGGCATGGCGTGCGACGACGGCAACTATTGCACCGAGGAGGACACCTGCTTCGCGGGGACCTGCATCCCCGCCGGCCCGGCCGACTGCGACGATCGGAATCCCTGCACGAGCGACACCTGCGACCCGGCCACCGGGCTCTGCCGCAACGATCCGGTCGGCTGCGACGACGGCGACCCCTGCACGGCCGACCACTGCGAGCCGGCGACCGGTGGCTGCCTGCACGTCCCGGTGGCCCTGGCCGAGGTGCCCGACCTCGGGTTCACCCAGCCGGTAACCCTCGAGTGGATCGCCACGCCGGCGGCGACCCACTGGAACAGCTACCGCGGCACCATCCCGCGCCTGGGCGGACTCGGCAGCCGTCCCGCCGCTCTGCGCTACGACCATGTCTGCTTCGAGAACGCCGACTTCATGGCCAACGGCCCGACGCGCTCGATCGACCTGGCCGACCCGTATTACGGGACGGCGTTCTACTACCTGGCGAGCGGGGAGGGGATCTGCGGCGAGGGGACGCTGGGGTTCGACTCGTCGTCGGCCGAGCTGCCGAATCTTTCCCGCTGCCCGACGCCCCCCTAGGCGCCGCTCAGCTCCGCTTCTTGAGGACGGCGAGGTAGTCCCGCCAGGCGGAGCGGGACTTGATGAAGTCCTCGTGCGTGAGGCGCAGCTCGCTGGCGATGCGGCGGATTTCGTTGTCCTCGACGACGCTGATCGATTCGTCCGAGGCGGAGACGCTGAACAGGCATTGCAGGAGCGCCAGCTTCTGGTCGTGGCTGGCGATCCGGTTGAACTCCCGGGTCACCAGGTAGTTCTCGGTGCCGCCGAACAGCGCGTGCTGCGTCTTGGCCATCTGCACCACGAGGATCGCCTGCTCCGGCGTCAGGCTCCCCTGATCCACCAGGAGCCGCTCCATCTCGGCCCCCTCCGTCTCGCTGATCACCAGGTCGGCGCGGGCCACGCGCCCGAGGATGTAGGCAAACGCGGCCAGAAACCGCGCCCGGTCCGGTTCCAGGAGATCCAGGGCCCGGATGATCGCGCGCACGCTCTCGGTCTCGGCCGACGGCGGCACGGCCGGGCCGCCAGCCCCCGCCTCTCCGAACCCGAGGAACTTCAGGATCGACACGAGTCCGTCCTCATCCGGCGCGCCGGGCTACCGGCGCGGCTTGGGTGTCGCCGCGGGGGACCAGCCCTCGGCATACTGCGGCAGGTCGTCGGTGATCGCGTCCCAGGACGCCATCGAGTCGACCCACATGCGGAACTGGGGGCGCATGCCCGGGTCGCCGTCGAGCGCGCCGAACCGGATGGCGACCTCGGGGCCTCCCGGATAGGCCCCGCCGAACAGGCTCGATCCGCAGACCGAGCAGAACGCCTTGACGGCGGCGTCCGGGGCCGCCTTGAAGGTGCGCACCAGATCCTCGCCGGCCACGACGCGGAGGTTTTCCCGAAGGACCCGCCCCTGGGTCGAGGCGCCGGCCCCCGAATGCTTGCGGCAGCGCGAGCAATGGCAGTGGCTGGCGCGCAGGAACGGGCCGCGGATTTCGAAGCGGACCCCGCCACACAGGCAGGAGCCGGTCAGCATCTTCTCGTCGTCGTTTCGTGGGGTCATCGGGCTTTTCTCCGGGCCCTGGCTCGGGGCTTGGGGCGGTTCTTTGCGATGAGGCCGTAGCTCTCGTGAATCAACCCCCGCACCCGCTTCCAATCGTCGATACGGGACGCGTCCATCGAGACCCAGCCATGCCGGCCGACGTAGGGGGCCGGCCAGAAGCGCTCGTCGGTCACGATCATCTCGGCATGGTCCCGCTCGAGCTTGAACCCGATCGTGGGGGTTCCCTTCTCCCTGCCGTAGCCGCAGAAGATCTTCTCGCCGACGCGGAAATGGGGCTCGCCCCAGGTGAGAGTCTCCCTGGTGTCGGGCAGGGCCAGGCAGATCTTCCGCAGCCGCGATAGGACCGCATGGCTCGATTTCATGCGCCAGCCTCCGGCTCGCCAGCTCCCCCGCTCCGGGGTGATGCTACGATAGCGCGCCTCAATCAGGATGGGGGGATCATGCGCCACTTCAACCTGCTTCGTCCAGCGCTTCCGGCCCTCGGTCTCCTCGCGCTTCTGACACCCATCGCCCGGGCGGCCGCACCGGTCGGCGAGCAGGCGGCGACCGGCGAGAAAGTGGCAATCAGCGACCGCGCGGCGACGGGCGACATCGAGGCGGCGCGGGCACTGTTCCAGAACAACCTGGACGCGATCCGGAAGCGCGACCGGGAGGCCTACCTGGCGTGCTACCTCAACGCCGACACGCTGGCCCGGACCGGGTTCGAGGGGGCCCAGCTGGGGTACGACGCGCTGGCCAAGGAGGCGGGGGAGGAGTGGCCCGACCTCTTCGAGGGGCTCGACCTGCAGCTCGTGCCGATCCGTCCCGGGATGGTGTACGGGACGTACCGCTACCGGGTGCGCTATGGGGCGCAGGAGGATTCGGGCATCTCCGAGCGCTTGTTCGTCAAGGACCCCGGAGCCGGCTGGAAGATCGCAGTCAGCACCGCCTTCTCGGCCCCCCCGGGCGTCCCTCCTCCACCGCGGGCGCTGGTCGGAGCGACCCTGGTCGACGGGACCGGCGCCCCGCCGGTTCCCGACGCGGTCGTGATCCTGCGCGGGGGGAAGATCGATTGCGCCGGCACGCGGGCCCAGTGCCCTCCGCCGAAGGGGGTCGACGTCCTGGACTTGAAGGGGACCTGGATCACGCCGGGAATCGTCGACGCGCACGTGCATTTCTCGCAGACTGGCTGGGCCGACGGGCGGCCCGATTTCATCGACGTCCGCGATCGCTATCCCTACGAAGAGGTCCAGGCGGGGCTGCACGCCCACCCGGAGCGCTTCCTGCGGTCGTATCTCTGCTCGGGAGTGACGTCGGTCTTCGACGTCGGCGGCTACCCCTGGACGTGGGAGCTGAGGACGCGGGCCGCCGCCGACCCTCTGGCGCCGCGCGTGGCCGCAGCGGGGCCGCTCCTGTCCACGCTCGATTTCTGGCTGAACCTGCCGGCCGAGAGGCAGTTCATCTACCTCGGCACCGAGGAGGACGCGCGGGCCGGCGTGCGCTACCTCGCGGCCCACGGGGCCGACGCGGTCAAGGTTTGGTTCATCCCGGTCGCCGCGCGGAACTTCGACGACATGGCGAAGGCGGTCCTGGCGGCGGGGGAGGAGGCCCGCGCCCGGAAGATCCCGCTCATCGTCCACGCCACGGGGCTCAAGGAGGCGACGGTGGCGCTGCGCGCCGGGGCGTCGCTCCTGGTGCACAGCGTCGGGGACGTCCCGGTCGACCCGGAGTTCCTGCGCCTCGCGAAGGAGAAGCAGACGATCTACTGCCCGACCCTGACCGTCGTGGACGGCTACCGGCGGCTGCGCGAGGCGGCCGTCGGCAGGAAGGCGCCCGCGGTCGACGATCCGAACGGCTGCGTCGACCCCGACACCCTGGCCCGGGTCGCCGAGAGCGCCCGGATCATGATGGAGGGGGACGACCCGCAGGCTGCCGAGAGGCGCCGGAAGAACATCGAGACCTTCGCCAGGGTCGGTCCGGCCAACCTCAAGGCGGTGCGCGACGCCGGCATCACGATCGCCATGGGGACCGACGCCGGCAACCCGTTGACCCTGCACGGCGCGTCGATCTATGCCGAGATGGAGGCGATGCAGGCGGCCGGGATGACTCCGATGGAGGTGCTGGTCGCCTCGACGCGCTCGGGGGCGATGGCGATGCACCGGCAGGATCAGATCGGCACGGTCGAGAAGGGAAAGCGGGCGGATCTTCTGGTCCTGGGGGCCGATCCGACCCGGGACATCAAGAACGTCCGCCAGATCCGCAGCGTCGTCAGGAACGGCAAGGTGCGCGCGCAGTCCGAGCTGCGGCCCGCAGCCACGTCCCGGACGCCCTAGGAGTGCGGCCCAGGACGCGGGCAGGCTCAGGGGCCGGAACGCGCCCGGGCCCTTCTTCCGCCGGCGTGGTAAAATGCACCGTCCATCCCGCCACGAAGTGGAAGGAGTTGCGATCGTGGGGAACGGCCCTCCCGGCATCGATAACGACTTGCGGAGCCACACCCAGGTCCTGCAGCCTGCCGGCGCCGCTCCGGTGGAGCCCGGTCCCCTGGCCGGGGCGTTGAGCCGCATCGCGCGGATCGTCTCGGAGACGCTGGAGCTGAAGGAGGTCTTCGAGCGCGTGGCCGAGGCCGCCGCCACGGTCCTCCCCTTCGACAACATGGGAGTGTCGCGGCTCGAGACGCCGGAGACCATGCGGCTCTATGCCAAGGCGGGGACCATGAACCACGAGGGGCACGCGCCGGTCGTGCGGCTCCAGGATTTTTCCCCGCTGATGCGGTCGGGTCCGGGGTCCGCGGGCCGGATCGACGACGCGGCCCTGCTGCTCGACCCCACCTTCCCCATGGACCGCAGCATCCTGGAGCGCGGGGTCCGATCGATCCTCAGGGCGCCCCTGACCCGGGGCGGGGAATTCATCGGCAGCGTCTGGTTCACCTCGGAGCGCCCGGGGGCGTTCACCGCCGATCACGAGACGGCGATCCAGCCGATCGCCGACCTGCTCGGCCTGGCCCTGGAGCACGAGCGCCTCTGGAGCCTGGAGGCGGATCGCCGGCGCCGCCTGGACGCGATCGATTCGCTTTTGCCGATGCTGGCCGGGACGCTGGACGTGCGCGGCATCTTCAACCGGGTCTCGGAGACCGTGCAGCCGGTCCTGCCACACGACCGCCTCGTGCTGACTTCCCTCAGCGCCGACCAGAGCGAGATCACCGTCGATGCGATCTCCGGCGAGCCGATCCCGGGCCTGCCGACCCGGATGCCGGCGTCGGACGCGCCGGACTGCCCCCAGGGAGCGGAATACGTCCTCATCCCGGACGTCGAGGCGCAGTCGGAGAAGTGCGCCGGCCCCCGTCCCGGCTGCCGGCAGCTCGGCATTCGATCCCTCCTCAAGATTCCTCTGCGGGTCGACGGCGGCCGCGGATGGCTGCTCTTCCTGTCGCGCTCCCCGGGCCGGTATTCGGAGGAGGACGTGGTCGTGGCGCGCCGGGTGGCCGACCACGTGAGCCTGGCGCTCTCCCACCAGCGCCTCGCCGAAGAGGAGAAGCGTGCGACGGAGGCGCGGGAGCGCGCCACCCACCTCGAAGAGCGGGTGCAGGCGCTGAAGGCGCAGCTGGACACGACTCTCGGCTATCACCGCGTCATCGGCGACTCCAAGCCCTGGAAGAGCGCCCTGACCCAGGCGGCCAAGGTGGCGCCGACCGAGACGACCGTCCTGCTCACCGGCGAGTCCGGGACCGGTAAGGAGGTCGTGGCCCGGTTCATCCACCGGGGCTCGCCGCGATCCGGCGGTCCCTTCGTGGGGCTCAATTGCGCGGCGCTGCCGGAGACGCTCCTCGAGTCGGAGCTCTTCGGCCACGAGAAGGGGGCGTTCACCGGCGCGGTCGGTGCCAAGCCCGGACTCGTCGAGCTGGCCGACGGCGGCACGCTCCTGCTCGACGAGATCGGCGAGCTGGAACCGGACAGCCAGGTGAAGCTTCTGCGCGCCCTCGAGGCCGGCACCTTCTTCCGCGTGGGCGCGATCCGACCGCGGCGGGTGGACGTCCGGCTCGTGGCGGCGACCAACCGCGACCTCGCCGAGGCGATGAAGGCGGGTGAGTTCCGCCAGGATCTGTACTACCGGATCAACACGATCACGATCAGGCTGCCGCCCCTCCGGGAGCGCCGCGAGGATATCGCGCTCCTGGCCGGTCACTTCGTCGCGGCCCACGCGACCTACGGTGCCAGGCAGCTCGGTCCTCGCACCCTCGCCGTGCTCGAGGAGTACGCGTGGCCCGGGAACGTCCGCGAGCTGCTCCACGCGATCGAGCGGGCCGCGATCCTCTCGAAGGCCGAGGAGATCCAGCCCGAGGACCTGCCGCCGGAGCTCCTTGGCACGCCGTCGACCCCGGCCGTGTCGTCAGCGGCGAGCCTCCAGGCGATGGAGCGCCAGCACATCGTCGCGACGCTGCGCGAGGTCGGCGGTCACCGGGGCAAGGCTGCGGCGCTGCTCGCCATCGACCCGAAGACGCTCTACCGAAAGCTGATCGCGTACGGGATCAAGCCGGAGGAATTTCGTTAGGAAAATCCGTCGGTTCGAGCTAAGCTCATGCGGCTGCCGTGCGAGACGGGAGGTTACCGGGACATGAAGGACGCGCTCATCGCCGGTGAGGTGCGGGTGCCCATCGGCTCCGACACGGATATCGTCGCGGTCCGTCAGAACGGGCGCGACGTGGCTTCCCAGTGTGGCTTCCGCTCCACCGACGTCGCCGTCGTCGCGACGGCGATCTCGGAGCTGGCGCGGAATATCGTCCGCTACGCGACGCGCGGCGAGATCGTGCTCAGGCTGGTCGACGACAGCGGCAAGCGGGGCGTCGAGGTCCTGGCCGCCGACGCCGGGCCCGGGATCCCCGACGTCGCGCTGGCCATGCGGGAGGGATTCTCCACCTCCGGCGGCCTCGGGCTGGGCCTGCCGGGCGTCCGACGGATCATGGACGAGTTCGAGATCAGCTCCGTGCTGGGCCGGGGCACGACGGTGACCGCCCGAAAGTGGATCGGCGTGAATTCGGAGCCGCCCGAGCTCGACGACTGGCTCGGCCGATTCGGACGAGCATGGGCTCGGGGAATCGCGAGGGAACACGCCCCACGCCGTCATCGAACCTCGAGCCCGCCCGGGCCCTCGGCCTGATCGTGGCGCTCGCGGACATTTGGTCCGGGCGGGACAGGGACGTCGCGCGCGACCGCTCCCGTGCTTCGTCTCTTGCGCGCTCCGGCTGCGCGTGTACACTGGGACCTGTCGGCCGGATCGGCCGAATCTCGCCTCCGACGCAACGTATCTTCCGGTTCGCGGGGCGTGTACGACCAGCGGAAGAAGTTCGAGGGGGTTCACATGGCGTCCAAACTGTATATCGGCGGTCTTGCGTACTCGACGACGAGCGACGGACTTCGTGAGTTCTTCAGCCAGTCTGGGAACGTTCTGTCAGCCACCGTGATCACCGACCGCTTCTCGGGGCAATCGCGTGGCTTCGGCTTCGTCGAGATGGCGACGGCGGAAGAGGCGCAGAACGCGATCAGTCAGCTCAACGGGCGGGAGTTCGACGGCCGGAAGATCACGGTCGAGATCTCCAACCCACAGGGCCAGCGCAGCGGCGGCGGGCCACGGCCTGGCGGCAAGGGCCCGGGCGGCGGACGTGGTCCGGGCGGGGGTCGGGGCCCGGGCGGCGGGCGCGACAGCGGCTACGCCCACCGGCCGTCGAAACCCGTCAAGTGGTAGTGCCGATCGCCTGATTGATCCCGGTTCGAGCGGCGGCTTTGCCGCCGCAACCGATCCTGGGGGAGGTTTCGGAGGGGGCCGTAACGTCCGCCCCCTCCGACTTAGAAGATCCGGTCGTAACGTCCGTGCTCGCGCGCCGTGTCCATGAACCATCGCACGGCGTCGGGATCCGAGCGCGGTGGGATCTCGCACGATGTGGACAGGATGAACGCCGAGGACCTCGCCGCCGTATCGATACAGCGCCGGACGTCGGCCTCCATCGCCTCCTTGGTCGTCTTCTCGAACTTCGTCGCGTCCACGTTGCCGATCGCGACGGCACGCCCGCGTGACACCTCCGTGAACCGCCGGAGCTGGTCCACGTAGAGCTTCGGGTCGGCCTGCTGGTCGAGGTCGAACGAGACCGTCGTGAAGCCGCAGGCGATCAGATCCTCGTAAATCGGATACGTCGTCCCACAGATGTGCGTCGTCACGCCGACCTTCTTGGCCTTGAAGTACTCGACCAGCTCTTTGTGGTAGGGCGCGACGAAGTCCCGGTAATTGTCGGGCGAGATCAGGCTGATCGAGGCGGTGGGCTCCGAGAAGCTGAGCCCGATGCCCGTCTTCGCGATCGCGTCACCCCAGAGCTTGCAGAAGTCGGTCGTGACCCGCATCAGGTCATGGATGAACTTCGGGTCCTCGAACGTGTCGAGGAGCATTGTCTCGGGGTTCCGGAGCAGCATCGCGATCGTCCACGGTCCCACGGCCACCGCGCCGATCGCCGTCGGGGGCTTCGCCTTCACGAGCGCCTCGCACTGCTCGAGGAATCCGGGGAGGCGCGCCGTCTTGGACGGATCGGGCATCGCGAGCTTCGCGAGCAGGGCCTTGTCGTCCTGGAGGACGTGCCGGTCGATGGACGGCACGACATAGTCCGAGTACTTCACGTGGCATCCGAAGGCTTCGGCTTCTTTGGCCAGATCGTTGTAGGCCAGCACGACATCGGGTTCATAGCGCTCGTAGTAGTTCAGCATCGCCGTGATCGCCTTCGGGACGTTCGTGCAGTACTCCTCGATCGAGAGGCCGTCGAGGGTGCCGGCGAACGAGGCGACGATCGGGTAGACCGGCACGCGGTCGGCGAACGAGCGCTTGTACGCGGCGACGACGCGCTCGCGGGGCGTGTAGTGGGCGCGGCCGTGCTCCACGTCCCAGACGCGGTTGGCCTCCATGTACCGGGACGGGAGCTTGGCCTCGTACTCCATGAACTGCGTGATCGGGTACCGGATCCCGCCCGCGTGCGTGCCTTTCAGGCCCTCGATGATCTCCTCCATCTGGCCCCAGGGAATGGTGAACGCCATCTCGTGATCCTGAGTCTGGCCGAAGATCCGGTCGCCCGAGCACGGGAGGATGAGCTGCGGCGCGTCGGTGCGCAGCGTCGTCACGATGATCTCCGAGCAATCGATGCGACCGCCGAAGGAGGAGGTGAGCTTCCCGCCGCGCTTCCAGAGTGCCGCCTGGGTGAGGCGCATGACTTGAGCCGGGTTGGCGTAGATGCAGACGAGGTGCGGCTCGAACGGCGTGCGGTCGAGCGGCGCGACCAGGAGGCAGGCGTATTCGCCGGGTGCGAACCGGTCGACGGCGGCTTCGGAGCGCTCCCCGGCCGTCTTCGTCGCCGTGTACATGCCTTCGCAGAGCGTCCCGGAGCTGTGGAGATGCGTCGGCTTCTCGAAGCCGAGGGCCGCGATGCCGAGGGAGCAGATGTGATCCTCGCGGGTGAGCGCGATCATCCAGCCGTACCGCCGGGCCATGTCGATGACCTGGCAGTTCATGCTGAGCTTCTTGAAGTCGCGCGCGGGCCGCTTCGCTTTCTCGGGGATCTCCTCACCGGGCTTGAGCATCCGGATCGCTACGGGGAACGTCTGGGGCCGGATGTAGAACTGCAGCTCCCGGTCGGCGGTCTTGACGTCGATCATGGGTAGCCTCCGCGTCCGAGCCTACTACCGCCTGTACAGAGCCGCAATGCACCTCGCTGCCCGCCGCCCACGGCTCCGACCGGCCTCGCGGACCCGACTGTTGTAGAATACCGCGCACTCGTGGCGGGTGTTGCCCGCCGCGTCAAGACCGGGAAGGGATGAGGGCACCCGGTCGGGGAGGCTCCGCATGCAGGCTCCAAGCGCCAGCTACAGCATCACGGTCCGGCTCGAGATCGTGAACAAGCCCGGGATGCTCGGCCGGGTCACCTCGGCGATCGGCAAGGCGGGCGGCGACATCGGCGCCATCGACCTGGTCGTCGTCGGCAAGTCGACGATCACGCGCGACATCACCTTCAAGGCGAGCGACGAGTCGCACGGCCAGCAGGTCGTCGACGGGATCCGGGCGGTCGAGGGGGCGAAGGTCGTCAACGTCTCGGACCGCACGTTCCTCATGCACCTGGGCGGGAAGATCGAGGTGCGGGGCAAGATGAGCGTCAAGACCCGCGACGACCTCTCCATGGCCTACACGCCGGGCGTGGCGCGGGTCTGCATGGCCATCCACCACGACCCGGAGAAGGCGTACGCGCTGACGATCAAGCAGAACACCGTGGCCGTCGTCACCGACGGCACCGCCGTGCTCGGCCTCGGCGACATCGGCCCGAGCGCCGCCCAGCCGGTGATGGAGGGAAAGGCGCTCATCTTCAAGGAGTTCGCCGGCGTGGACGCCTTCCCGATCTGTCTGGCGACCAAGGACGTGGACGAGATCGTCGCGATCGTGAAGGCCATCTCGCCGGTCTTTGGTGGGATCAACCTGGAGGATATCTCCGCGCCGCGGTGCTTCGACATCGAGGAAAAGCTCCAGCGCGACCTCGACATCCCCGTGTTCCACGACGACCAGCACGGCACCGCGGTCGTGGTCCTCGCCGCGCTCCTGAACGCGCTCAAGATCGTGAAGAAGCGCCTGACCGATGCGCGCATCGTGTTCACCGGCGCCGGCGCGTCCGGCATCGCGACCGCGAAGCTCCTCATGCGCGCGGGTGCCAAGCACATCATCGCCTGCGACCGCGCGGGCGCGCTCTACCGGGGTCGCGTGGACAACATGAACCCGATGAAAGAGTGGTTCGCGAAGCACACCAACGAGAAGAAGGTCCGCGGAACCGCGGGCGACGCGCTCCAGGACGCCGATGTCTTCGTCGGCCTCTCGGGCCCGGGCGTCGTCGCCCTCAAGGACATCAAGGCCATGAACCGTGACCCGATCGTCTTCGCCATGGCCAACCCGGTTCCGGAGATCCAGCCCGAGGAGGCCGGCCCGTACGTACGGGTCATGGCCACCGGGCGGTCGGACTATCCGAACCAGATCAACAACTCGTGCTGCTTCCCCGGACTCTTCCGCGGGTTGCTCGACGTACGCGCGCGGCGGGTGAACGACGAGATGAAGCTCGCGGCCGCGCAGGCGCTGGCGGCGATCGTGACGCGCGAGGAGCTCGGCGTGGAATACATCACGCCCTCGATGTTCGACAGCCGGGTCGTGCCCGCCGTGGCCGCCGCCGTCTCGGAAGCGGCCATCCGGACCGGCGTCGCCCGGCGCAAGTCGCGCGGCGCGACCGGTGGAGGGGCTTCGCGCTAGACCGTGACGGCCAAGGAGCTGCTCGCCACCTGCTTCGTCCTCTTCGGCGCGCTCCTCGTCTGGCCGCTCCTGAGTATCCCGAACCGACTGGTGCTGATCGCCGGCGCCCCCGCGCTGGTGCTCTACCTCTTCGCTGTGTGGGCAGCCATCGTCGGCGTGCTGGTGTGGGCCTCCCATCGATCCCGGGGTGAGGACGCCGCGTGACGTGGCAGTCGCAGACACCGATCGTCGGCATCGTCCTCGCGTATCTGTGCTTCCTCTTCATCGTCGCCGCG
>DASYUH010000098.1 GCA_036001465.1 Candidatus Polarisedimenticolia bacterium | reverse complement strand
GGACCGACGACTTCCCAGCGGTAGCGCTCGCGGAGTTTGTTGCGTTCGTCGTCGTTGATCGGTCCGGGGTGTTTCAAGAGCTCCTCGACGTAGCCGCCGCCGGCGGCCGGTGTGTACAGAAACAAGACGCGGCCGGTTTCGCTGCCGCTGTTCTTCCAAGCATGCGGGACGTTGCGCGGGAAGAACGCGCAGGTGCCGGGCCCGCCGACGGTAACATCGTCGCCGATCTTAAAGGTGATCTCGCCGGCGAGCACCCAGGCGACCTCGTCGCTGTCGCGGTGTAGATGGAAGAGGCTCTTGGTGCCGACGGGCACAGTTTCCTCGAACAGCATGATGCTCTCATTGGTCTCGTGGCCGAGGAGCTTCAAGGCGGCGAAGCGGCCCGGCGTCGTCATGTCGAGATGCTTCCCGCCGCCCGCGGGCACGACAAGGCCTTTTGTTGTGGTCATGTCGGTGTCCTCCCCTGTGGCGGGATGAGGATAACCGTCGGCACCATGAACATCAATGCATACGAGTCCGCTCGTCCGGGCTCGATCTACCCGCCCACGATTCGACGCGTTCGTCGCGAGCCGCTGGTATATCGTTCGACGGTATCCGGACAGCCGAGCGACGAGCCTTTAGCCCGAAAAAGCTCGAACGGCGCCCATCGGCCACGCACGCCTGGTATCCTTCACCAGGGGTCTGGAGAGTCCGACATGAAGTGCCCCGGGTGCCAGCACGACAATCCACCGCAGTCGAGCTTCTGCCTGGAGTGCGGGGGCGGTTGACCCTCACCTGCGGCTCGTGTGGCGCTGCCCTCCCGTCGGGATCCAGGTTCTGCAATTACTGCGGGACTCCCGTAGAACCCGCGGTCGCCTCCCGACCGCGGTTCGCCTCCCCCGAGGCCTACACTCCAAAGCACCTCGCCGAGAAGATCCTGACCTCCAAGAGTGCTCTCGAAGGCGAGCGCAAGCACGTGACCGTGCTGTTCGCCGACCTCAAGGGCTCGATGGAGCTCCTCGCCGACCGGGACCCCGAGGAGGCGCAGAGACTCCTCGATCCGGTCCTGGAGCGGATGATGGAGGCCGTCCATCACTACGAGGGCACGGTGAATCAGGTGATGGGCGACGGGATCATGGCGCTCTTCGGCGCGCCGGTAGCCCACGAGGACCACGCGGTCCGCGCCTGCTATGCCGCGCTCATGATGCAGCGGTGGATCAACCTTTATGCGGACGAGCTCCAGCGCGGGGGCGGCACGCCGGTGCAGATCCGCGTGGGACTCAATTCGGGCGAGGTCGTCGTGCGCGCCATCGGCAGCGACCTGCACATGGACTACACCGCCGTCGGGCAGACGACGCATCTGGCCGCCCGGATGGAGCAGATGGCCAAGCCCGGGTCCATCCTGGTCACCGGCGACACCCTGAAGCTGGCCGAAGGGTACGTCCAGGTGAGACCGCTCGGGCCGGTCACCGTGAAGGGGCTCGAGAACCCGACTGAGGTGTACGAGCTCACCGGGGTCGGGCCGGCCCGGTCCCGGCTCCAGGCCAGCGCCGCGCGCGGCCTGACGCGTTTTGTGGGGCGCGAGCGAGAGCTGCAGCAGCTAGCACAGGCGCTCGAGCAGGCCGGTGCAGGACATGGGCAGGCGGTCGCGATCGTGGGCGAGCCCGGCGTGGGGAAATCCCGCCTCGTCTGGGAGTTCACGCGGTCCCACCGCGCCCACGGCTGGCTGGTGCTCGAAGGCGGCTCGGTCTCCTATGGGAGGGCCACGCCGTACCTGCCCGTCATCGAGCTGCTGAAGGCATATCTAAGGATCCAGGAGCGCGACGACCAGCGGCAGATTCGCGAACGAGTGGCGGGGAAGCTCCTGACGCTAGACCCGACGCTGGAGCCGCTCTTGACGCCGCTCCTGGCGCTGCTGGATGTCCCCGTCGACGATGCCGCGTGGGGCGCCCTCGACCCTCCGCAACGCCGGCAGCGAATCTTGGAATCAGTCAAGCGGCTCCTCCTGCGGGAAAGTCAGGTCCAACCGCTCCTCTTGCTCTTCGAGGATCTCCACTGGATGGACTCCGAGAGCCAGGCGTTGCTCGACTCCCTGATCGAGAGCCTCGCGACGGCGCGCGTCCTGCTGCTCGTCAGCTACCGTCCCGAGTACCAGCACCCGTGGGGGAGCAAGACCTACTACACCCAGCTCAGGATCGATCCGTTGCCGTCCCAGACCGCCGAAGAGCTGCTCACCGCCCTGCTGGGCCAGGACGTGACGCTCGAGCCCCTCAAGCGCGCGTTGATCGAGCGGACCGAGGGCAACCCCTTCTTCCTCGAGGAGAGCGTGCAGACCTTGGTGGAGACCAAGGTGCTCGTTGGGGATCGGGGGGCGTATCAGATGACGAGGGCGCCGGAGGCGTGGCAGATCCCGGCGACGGCTCAGGCGATCGTTGCCGCGCGTATCGACCGGCTGCCACCCGAGGACAAGCGGCTGCTTCAGGCTGCCTCCGTCATCGGGAAGGATGTGCCGTTCACGCTCCTGCGGGCCATCGCCGACGTGCCCGAGAACAGCCTTCGCCGGGGGCTCACCCAACTCCAGGCGGCCGAGTTTCTCTACGAGAGGAGCCTCTTCCGGGATCTCGAGTACACGTTCAAGCACGCGCTCACCCACGAGGTCGCCTACGGGAGCGTGCTCCAGGATCGCCGCCGCGCACTCCATGCCCGGATCGTGGAGGCCCTCGAGGCGCTCTACCCCGACCGGGTGGCCGAGCAGGTCGAGCGCTTGGCTCACCATGCCTTCCGGGGCGAGCTATGGGAGAAGGCGGTCACTTACCTCCGGCAGGCCGGCGCCAAGGCCCTCGCCCGCTCGGCCTACCGGGAGGCGGTGACCTGCTTCGAGCAGGCACTGGCGGCCTTGCACCCACTGCCCGACGCGCGCCAGAAGATCGAGCGCGCGATCGATCTCCGTCTTGACCTTCGCCAGTCGCTCTTTCCGCTGAACGAGCTCGCGACGGTCTGGCGGTATCTCCGGGAAGCCGAGGGCCTCGCCAGAACGCTTGACGATTCGCGACGACTCGGATGGGTGTCGGCCTATATGAGCGGCCATCACCTGCACACCGGCGGTCACATAACAGAGGTGCGCACGTTTGCGCAAACGGTCGAGGCCATCGCCGAGCGCCTCGGCGATGTTCCGCTCCAGATCGCAGCTCAGTACTACCTTGCCGCCGCCTCCTATCTCTCAGGCGACTATCGCGGGACCGAAGATGTCTGCCGCAAACTGATGCAGTCGCTACACGACCAGCGGCCCCGTGAGCGGTTCGGCCTCGTGGTGTCTCCCGCCGTCTGGTCTCGTGCCCAGTTGGCGCGCGCCCTCGCCGAACGAGGCGTGTTCGACGAGGGAGACGCTCACGGACAAGAGGCGATCCGGATCGCCGAAGCGCTCGATCACCCGTTCAGCGTCCTCGTGGGATAGGGGGGAACTGAGCCAGGCCGCCGGTCTGCTCGAGCGCGTGGTCGCTCAGTGCCGCGAGTGGAACATCACGAGTCACACTCCGATCGCAATGGCGTCTCTGGGGCACGTGTACGCGTGGTCGGGACGCATTGAGGAGGGCGTCTCCTCCCTGCAGCAGGCCCTGACCGCCTATGAATCCGCAGGGATTGGGTTTTACCACTCGCTCAGCGTCGAGCAGCTCGGCGAGGCGTATCTGCTCGCGGACCAGGTCGAGGACGCCCACGCCTGCGCCGACCGCGCCGTGGTGCTCGCTCGCGGGCGCGGTGAACGCGGCTATGAGGCGTGGGCCCTCCGCCTCCTAGGCGAGATCGCTTCGCATCATGGCCGCCCCGACGTGGCGACGGCCGAGGCGCGTTACGGCGCCGCAATGACCCTCGCTTCCGAGCTCGAGATGCGCCCGCTCGTGGCCCACTGCCACTTCGGCCTCGGCAGGCTCTACCGGCGGACGGGTAATCCCAAGCAGGCCGAGGAGCACCTAACTACCGCGACGGCGATGTACGGCGAGATGGGCATGACGTACTGGTTGGAAAAGCTCGAGAGCGGGGGTCCGTTCCTTACCTAGGGTCACCTGGTGAATCGCCGACCACGGCTCACTGCTGCCATTGGCCGCCATTCGGGAATTCGTCAGCGGGGTATAAAATCGCGCCCTTGAACTATGTAAGTTCGAACGTGTCCCGTCGGGGACTTTCACCGTGTTGAAGAGCATCGTATGGAACGTCGAGAACGCGGAGCAGCCGGGCCCTGCCCAGCGTCGTGGGCGGGCCAGACCGGAACGACTACTTCATCTCGGCACGTCCGACCCTGCCGGAGCGACTAGCTCTCGCCGAAGACTGGCCCACGCAGATCGTTCGGTCGGCCACGAGTCCCTCCTGTTCCGCCATTGAAGGTTCGAACCGTTGACGGCTCGCCAGGATTCGCCGGTGGTGGCTCCATGGGCCTGTTCCCGCACAGTTGTCTTTCGCGGGACCGGCAGGGGCCGAGCCGCGCTGTGCCCCGTGGGGTGTGCGCCGCGTCATCAGTTGCTCCCGTTTTGCTCCCACACGAGGTAGCCCCGCCCTGGAGAGGTGCGAGGTCCCAACCTCGGCGGATCGTTAGGGTATTCCGGGTGGCTTGACCGTACCCAGAACGGGGTTTATCATACCCACTATGGGAATGAAGCTCGCCGCTCGGAAGCAGCATCCGAGGACTCCATCCCCGGGCTTGGCCGACGCGCTGTTCGCCAAGGTGCAGCAGCGCGTATTGGGCGTCCTCTTCGGCAATCCCCGGCGGAGCTTCTATGCAAACGAGGTGATCGGCTTGGCGCGCTCCGGCACCGGTGCCGTGCAGCGAGAGCTTGCCCGGCTCGAGGCATCCGGTCTCGTGACGGTCACCCGCGTCGGCAAGCAGAAGCACTATCAGGCAAACGCTGGCTCGCCAGTGTTCGAGGAGCTGCGAGCGGTGGTGCTCAAGACATTCGGGCTTGCCGACGTGCTGCGCGCGGCGCTGGCACCGGTTTCGCGACGCATCAGCGCGGCTTTCGTCTACGGGTCAATCGCGAAAGGCCAGGACACCGCCGCCAGCCACATTGATCTAATGGTGGTCAGCGACCGCCTGACCTATGCCGATCTGTTCGCTGCTCTGGAAGCGGCCTCCGCACAACTCGGACGGAATGTCGCTCCCACGATCTATACGTCAAAGGAGTTGTCTAAACGCGTGAAGCAGGACAATGCGTTCGTGACGCGAGTGCTGGCGCAGCCCAAACTGTGGCTGTTTGGCGACGACAGTGACCTCGCCGCTTGAGAACCTCAGCGGGCCGGGCCAATCCTTGCGCAAGGAGGCGCCGGACGCAAAGGAGTTCGCCGGGCTCAAGCAGTCCGGCCTCACGCGACTAGCAGATGCGGAGAAGCAAGCCAATTCCCTGGCGAGTCGATTCGTGAGATTGATCGAGTACCAGGACGCGCCGCCCGAAGTGCGAGCAGTCTACGACGACATCATGGCGACCGCCGCTCCGACTGAGTGAACAATTTCTGGAAGGCCCTGGCCCACGACCCCCCGCCGCTTCGGCGCACCTCGGAGGCGGTCAAGCAGGTGATGCCCCGGGGGCGCTCGACCCGTTGACCAAGGAGATGGTCTACGTAGCGGTGAGCGTGACTAACAACTGCATGTACTGCATCAACAGCCACCTGGCCTCCGCCCGGGCCAAGGGGCTGACTGATCCCCAGCTCGCCGAGCCTAAAGATGGGCTGGGGGAAAGAATTGCGGGAAGAGACGAGACGCGAAACGGACAACGTGAATCGTGCGTCGGC
>DASYUH010000097.1 GCA_036001465.1 Candidatus Polarisedimenticolia bacterium | reverse complement strand
GCCGAAGGGACCTGCCTCATTCCTCTTCCTTGCTGTTCCTGCCCTTGAGGGCCGACTTGACCGCCTCGACGATGTAGTTCTGCATCGAGGGGTTCTGGTGTTTGACTGCTTCGTACACCAGGCAGGGGAGCTTGAGCGAGATCTGGACGCCGTCCTCGTCCAGCGTCTCGAGCCAGCGGCAGAACTTGTCCCATGAGTCCCAGGTCGTTTTCTTGATGGCGCCCTTGCTGTACAGCTCGATGAGCGTCAGGTCGTCCTTGAGACGGAACAGGATTGTGTGCTCGTCGTGCTCCTTGAAATCGCTGTAGGCGAAGAATTTTACCTCACCGGCGATCTGGTCCTTTCCCTTGATGCTGACCTCGACCGCCTTGTTGCAGCGCATCAGGATGTAGTCGTCCTTCCCCTTGAAGTGGAAGGCCAGGATCGGATCGGTCGTGCGATCGGTGTCGCTCGGCGTCTTCAGGGCGCGATAGACGCGCCGGGCGATCTGCTCGTTCGCTGTATACGTCGCGCTGTCTCTCGCTACTCGTTTCATGCACCCTCGAATATATCACATCGCAACTTTGTCAATGGGGCGCGTCTATCCCCTGCGTCCGTCGGCACTTTGACATTGAATCAACCCCCCGTTCGAAGTACATGGAAGTCTCCATGAAAATCGCACGGAACCAAGGCAGGGCGCGGCTTTCCGGGGCGCTGATTGCCGGCCTGGCGCTGGCGTCACCGCTGGGCGCCGCAGCCACGGACCTGCCGGCCGCAGGCCCCGGACCGGACCCCTCCGGGATGGTCCAGGCCCTGGCCGAGATCCATCCCGATTACCGTCTCTACGTTGCCTCGGTCAGGGCGCTCCCCGTGGGAATCAGCCGGCGGCTCTACATGGCGCTGGTGCGGCCCGGGGCTGACGATCCGGCCGGACGCAACAGCGCCCCAATCGCAGGCACCGGGGCCCGGAACGACATCGTCTACGACGAGGAGGCGGTCGTCGCGGGGCACGGCCCGGCGTGGCGCTATCTCCTTCTCTCTCACGAGTACTTCCACGCCCGGCACCTGGCGGAGGCCACGCGCCTTCCGATCGCCCGCGGCTCGGGCGTGGAGCTCGAGAGGCACTACAACGAGGCGGCGGCGTGGGGCTTCAACGTCGCCGAGGCGCGGGCCGGCCGGTATCCGGGGCTGCTTCCGGAGGAGTTCCGCGAGGCGCTCGACCGCTACGGGGAGCACTACGCCGCGCTGAAGGCGCTCATGAAGAAGAGCGACCCGGAGCGCTGGCGGCTCGTCGCCGACCTGCTGCTCCAGCCGGACGCCCTGTTCACGACGGCCGGCTCACCGCTTTCAAGAGGTCCTGGGCGTCTTTCTGGCCTGGGTCAAGCGCCAGCGATTCCCTGAGAAACTCCTTCGCCTTGTCGGGCTGGCGATTCTGAAGATAGGCCAGAGCCAGGGCGTTGTAGAGCGTGGTCGTCCTCACTCCCTTGCCGCGTGCGGTCTCCAGCGCCTCGATCGCCTCACGCGAATGCCCCTTCCGACCCTGCGCCGCGCCGAGGTTGACCCATGACTCGAGGTTGTCGGGATCCTTCGCCACCGCGCGCTGCAGGATCTCGATCGCCTCATCGAGCCGCCCGCTCCGGCCGTAGAGCGCGCCGAGGTTCGACATCGTCGCCGCATAGTCCGGGTCGTACTCCATCGCCTTCTTGAAGGTGCTCTCCGCCTGCGGCAGCTCCTTCTTCCACTCGTGGATCATCCCCAGCCAGTTCAGGTGCACGACCGACTTGCTGTTGATCTCGAGCCCCTTGCGGACGATCGGCTCGAGCGTCAGGATGCGCGGCGTGTTCCGGTAGATGGTGTGCAGCTCGGTGAGCGGCTCCGGCTGCGCCGGGTTGAGCCGCAGCGCCTCGAACAGATCCTTCTCGGCCGCCTGCGTCTGGCCGTCATGAAGCTCGAGCGAGCCGAGGGTGGCGAAGATCTCCGGCATGTCCGGGTGCTCGCGGGCCAGGCTGCGGTAGAGCTCGATCCCCTCGCGCGTCCGCCCGCCGTCCTTGTAGAGCCGTCCCAGGATGAGATAGACCTGCCGCTCCTCTTCCCCGTATCTGGCGATGACCTGCCGCGCCAGCTCGATGGCGCGGTCGTAGTGCTTCTCCTCCTCTTCGATCTTGATGGCGAGCAGTTTCGCCGGCACGAAATCGGGGCTGGCCTTGAGCGTCTCTGCGGTCAGCGCCCGCGCGCGGGCGTAGTCTTTCTTGGCCAGGTACAGGCTGGCCTCGTTCAGGTTCGCGGTCGAGAGGGCCTCGCCCCCCTCTCCCCCTGCCGGCGCGCCGCCTGCCTGCGCGCCGCCTGCCTGCGCGCCGCCCGCCCCGGCCCCCCCCGTCCCGGCGCCGCCCGTGCCGCTGCGGCCTGCTTCGGGCGCTCCCGCGGGGGCGCCGCCTGCGGCCCCGGCCCCGCCTCCGACGTACCCGAGCGATTTGAGCCGGGCGACTATCTCCTCGTCCGCGCCGCTCCCCGCCACGACGGGGCGGATCTGCTCCAGGCTCCTCCCCACTTCTTCGTAGGACGGCAGCGCGCGCGGCGGGAAACGGGCCAGGAACTCCTGGCTGATCGCCTCCTTGAGGACGCGTCCCTGCATGTCCTGCGCCACGGGGAGCCCGGACAGGTAGAGGACGGTCGGCGCGATGTCGAGCAGCTCGGTCGTGTCGAGCCGCCCGCGCCTGATCGGGGGACCGGCGGCGATCAGGACGCCGTAGCGCCGGTGCCAGAGGCCCGGCTTCCCCTCGATGTACGGCGGCTCCCGCGTCGGACGGCTGGTGCCGTTCTGGAAGCCGTGATCCGAGACGACGATGACGACGGTGTCCTTCGACAGCTTCGCGAGGACCTCCCCGATCAGGCGGTCCTGGTACCGGTAATAGGCGAAGACGGTGTCGTGGTAGGCCGCGAACTCCTCCGCCGTCGCCATCTCCATCCTGGGCGGCATGTAGTGCGCGAAGCGGTGGCAGACCTCGTCGATCCCCTGGTAATAGATGGAGAACAGGTCCGGCTGGCCGCGCTTCAGGATATCGAGCGCGATCGCCTGGTACGACCTGGCGCTCGCCAGGATCTTGGTCAGGTGGTTGACCGGCTCCCGGTACGCGGTCTTCGGGTCGTCCTTCACCTGCTTGCGGAGCGCGGCGAATTGCGCCGGGGAGACGACGGCGAACTTCCTGACCTCGTCGAGCGTGATCGCGCCGTCATCCACCAGGCTCGGCCGGATCTCGCCGAAGTAGGACTCCGGGTAGGTGATCCCCTTGCGCTCCGGATCGTTGGCGACGAACCCGAACAGGCTGTAGGCCACCCGGTCGGAGATCATCCAGCCGTTGACCGGCTCCGCCGGCCAGGTCGCCCACCAGGCGATGAAGGCCGACGAGCGCCCGGCATCCGAGAAGATGTTCCACAGCGCCTTGACCTTCCTCCCGCGGCTCGACACCGGGACGGCCAGGCCGGTCCCGGCGTCCCTGACCAGGAAGTCCAGGATGCCGTGCTCGTCGGGGGGCTTGCCGGTGGCGATGCTCGTCCACAGGAGCGGGGACAGAGTCGGGATCATCGTCTTGATGTTCCCCCAGGCGCCGCGCGCCTTCAGGGCCGCCAGGTTCGGGAGCTGTCCTTTCTCGAGCAGCGGGTCGATGATCTCCCAGTCCGCCGCGTCGAGCCCGATGATGGCGACCTTGAGCTTCGTGTCGGCCATCCGATCGCGCAGCGCGCGCGCCGTGATCGCCGCGATCGCGTCCGGCGCGCCACGGGGCCTATCGAGCCTCAGCGTGATCGAGGCGAAGCCGAGCGGCTCGAGGTCGCCGCGCACCTTCCGCTCCAGCTCCCCCTTCCCTTCCAGGAGGGCGATCGACTCGGCCGAGGCGCTCCTGCTCCAGGCCGACACCGAGCTCGACGCCGCGGCGCCCAGCGCCTCGACCGGCGACCCGGTCCGTGACGGCGACCCCAAGAACTTCGAGAGCGCCGCGTCGTCCATCTGCGCTTCGATCGAGAACGGTATTTCGATGTCGATTCCTTCCTTCGTCCGCACCCTGACCGACCCCGCGGCGCGCAGCGTCCCCCCGGGGACCCTCAGGACCTCGTGGAGGAGCGGGACGGCGACGTGGGTCCCGGTCGACATCCGCTCCGCGGCTCCCCCACCCCGGGTCCGCCGGAAGACGCGCTCGTTCGGCCCGACCCGCACGAGCGAGACCCAGACCAGCCCCGCGGCTATCAGTAAGAGAAGAACCCCGATGAGGACGACCCGGCGATGTGCGCCGCCTGGGGGGGGAACGGGTTTGGATGGGGAGGGCATGGTGATGGGTCCTTTGGAGAGACTTAGGGCACGATTGAGTATACCAAAGGAAAATGCCCTACTTTCGTGGTGGTGGGGATGGGCAGTGTCCCTGTAACCTCTTGGCTTTCAATTACATATTCGACTTCCCCGGCGACTTTTGCCCCAGGAGGCCCCCTCCCCGATCGAAATGCCCAATTCCCCAGGGAGGGCATACGGTCCACCACCACGGTTGTAGGGCATTTTCTTTTTCTCATGGACTCCTTTCTTTCTCGGCCCAATCTTCTATCCTGTGCCCTGAAAGTCGTGCCCTGAGTCCCAAAGCGCGCGCGTACGTCGTCGCGGTCTGTCTCGCCGGGATCGTGGCGGCGGCGGTGGCGTGGGGGCTGGGGGACCGGCCGCAGGTGGTCCCGCTCCTGGTCGCGATCGCGGCGGCGATCGTCTCGTCGCCGTTCAGGATCCCGCTGCCGGTCCTGGGCAACGTCTCGATCGCCTTCGCGTTCGTCTTCGCCTCTTTGATCATGCTCGGCGGACCGGCCGCGGTCTTGACCGCGGCGGTGTCGGGCGTCTCCGCGTCGCTGCTCAAGAGGGGCCCCCGGCCGCCGGTCCACCGCGTCCTGTTCAACGTCGCCGATCTGTCGGTTTCGGCGGCCGTGGCGGCCGGCGTCTTCCGCCTGGCGGGAGGGACCCCGGGGCCGCTCGATCCGGCGGCCGAGTGGCTGGCGGTCGTGATCGGCGCGGC
This sequence comes from Candidatus Polarisedimenticolia bacterium, assembly GCA_036001465.1. Lineage (NCBI taxonomy): Bacteria > Pseudomonadati > Acidobacteriota > Candidatus Polarisedimenticolia > Candidatus Polarisedimenticolia bacterium. The sequence continues at coordinate 7,950 of DASYUH010000097.1, read as the reverse complement.
GGCGTTCTTCATGGCGAACTCGCTCCTGGTCGCGGGGGCGGTCAGCCTCACCGACGAGATCCCGTTTTTCCATAACTGGCGGACGAACTTCCTGTGGACCGGGCCGGCATACCTGGCGGGCGCCTTCCTCGGGGCGGCGCTGGTCATGGGGGTCCAGCGCTTCGGGCTGCCGGCGCTCGGCCTGTCCCTCCCCCTGCTGTACGTTCTGTATTTCTCCCTCAGTCTGTACGCGGAGAAGATGCGCGAGGAGCGCCGGCACGCGAAGCAGGTGGCCGACCTTTACCTGTCGGTCATCGAGGCGCTCGCGCTGGCCATCGACGCCAAGGACCGCACGACGCAGCGCCACATCAGGCGGGTGCAGGCGTACGCCGTCGAGCTCGGCCGGATCCTGAAGATCCCCGACGCCGGCCTCGAGGCCTTGAAGGCCGGGGCGCTCCTGCACGACGTGGGCAAGCTCGCCGTGCCCGAGCACATCCTCTGCAAGCCCGGACCGCTGACCCCCGAAGAGACCGAGAAGATGCGCATCCACCCGCGCATCGGCGTCGAGATTCTCGAGACGATCAACTTCCCCTTCCCCTTGACCGAGGTGGTGCGCTCGCACCACGAGAAGTGGGACGGCACCGGCTACCCCGATCGCCTCAAGGGGGAGGAGATTCCGATCACCGCGCGAATTCTCTCGGTAGCGGACTGCTACGACGCGCTGACGTCCGACCGGCCGTACCGCAAGCCGCTCGGCCGCGAGGAGGCGCTGAAATACGTGCAGGATGAGTCGGGCACCTCGTTCGACCCGAAGGTGGTGGAGGCGCTGGTCGACAACCTCGATCGGCTGCACGCCCTGGCCGACGAGATCAACCTGTCGCAGGAGACCGCCAGCGCCCCCGACAAGAGGAAGCTCTCCAAGGGGGCCGACCCCCTGACGCGCGACACCAACCTGCTCCGCACGTCGATCCTGGAGCACATCTACTCGGCCCAAGGGGAGCTGTTCGCGCTCTACGAGATCGCGCAGAGCACCGCCCGCAGCCTGAACCTCGACGAGGCGATGGGGTTCATCGCCGGCAAGATCGCGCGGCTTCTGCACTATCGCTGCCTGGTCCTCTACCTGCACGACAAGGAACGCAAGGTCCTGTCGGCCCGCGTCGTGCACGGCCTGCACTCCCCCCGGCTCTCGCGGCACACCCTGCCCCTGGGCTCGAGGATGAGCGGCTGGGCCGCGGTCCACCGCATGCCCCTGCGCGGCGTCGGCCACCAGGACTCCGTCCGGCGCGAGGGGGCCCGCTCCGACCTCGAGGACCTGATGCAGGAGAAGGGGCTCGAGAACCTCGACAGCTCGATCGTCGCGCCCCTTCTCGACGGCGACGAGCTTCTGGGCGTCCTGGCGCTGTACGACGTCCGCGACTTTCCGTACGAGGACGACCACCTGCGCATCATCTCGACCGTCGCCAAGCACGTGGCGACGGCCGTGAAAAACGCCCTGCAGTTCGGCGCCCGGGAGGAGAACGCCCTGGTCGACCCGCTGACGCGGCTGCCGAACGCGCGCTACCTGTTCGTCAGCTTCGAGGAGGAGCTGGCGCGCGCCACGCGCCAGCAGGTGCCGCTCAGCATCATCGAGCTGGACGTCAACAACTTCAACGAGGTGAACGATCAGCACGGGCACGCCGCCGGGGACCGCATCCTGCGCCAGCTGGCGCGCGTCATCCGCAAGCAGATGCGCGGCTGCGACACCTGCGTGCGTTACGCGGCCGACGAGTTCATCGTGACCCTTCCGGGCGTGGGCAAGCCGGAGGTGGCGCGCCTGCAGGGACGCATCCAGGAGACCATCGAGGCGCACAAGTTCGTCGTGCACGGCGGCAAGCCGGTCAAGCTGTCGGTCAGCATGGGGACCGCCTCCTTCCCCGAGGACGGCAAGTCCCTCGACGCCCTGATCGCCGTCGCCGACGCCCGGATGTATGACGTCAAGACCGCCCTCCGAAAGGGGAAGCCCGATGGATCGGGCTACCAGCGCTTTACCGGGCGCCGATCGGTCGGGTTGAACTGATTCTGTTGGATTTCTGACACACCCTTCCCGAAGAAAAACCTTTGCGCGCTCAACGGATTAGTAGTATTTTCCCGCCATCGGCCTGGGGGGGCTCGGATGCAGTTTTTCGCTCCGAATCGGGACCCTGCTTTCCTTGGGTGTGACTGCGAAGGCCCGGATCGGAATGACCCAGCAGAGTGGCCGCTGTGCCTCAGGAATCTGAGCCGCGCTTCAACCAGCGCTACGAGATTGTCCGCCCCCTCGGCGAGGGCGGAATGGGCTCGGTCTGCCTGGTCCGGGACAGCCTCCTGTCGGGCCGTCCCGTCGCCCTCAAGTTCCTGAAGCCGGAACGGCTCCTCAACGGGGCCATCGACCAGTTCAAGGACGAGTTCCGCGCCATGGCGCGCCTGCGCCATCCGAACCTGGCCGAGGTGTACGACTTCGGCACCAGCGACGCCGACGGCCGCCACTTTCTGACCATGGAATTCGTCGACGGCGAGAACCTGGAGCGGCTCTCCCGGGCCGATCTGCGGGGCCGATTCGACAGCCTGGCGGTGCAGTGCCTGAGGGCGCTCGACTACATCCATGCGCGCGGGATTCTGCACAACGACATCAAGCCCCAGAACATCATGGTGCGCCCCCCGTTCCAGGTGAAGCTCCTCGACTTCGGCCTGGCGAGCCCCCAGGCCGAATCGACCCAGTACGGCCTCAGCGGGACGATTCATTACATCGCCCCCGAACGGCTGCAGGGGAAGGCCGTCGACGGCCGCTCGGACCTCTACTCCCTCGGGGTGATTCTGTACGAGGCGCTGACCGGCTCCCTGCCCCACACCGGCAGCCACGCCGGCCAGGTGGTCACGTCGATCCTGCGGGGACAGGTGAGGCCCCCGCGGTCGATCGACCCGGCGATCCCGGAGAGGCACGAGGCGTTCGTCATGGCGCTTCTGGCGCCCGACCCGGCCTCCCGCCCGGCCGGCGCGGCCGCCGCTCTCGAGCTTTTGAACCAGGGGACCGTCTCGCCGCTCAGCCTCGACACCCCGGAGACCTACGCCAGCTTCGTCACCTCCGGGCGGTTCGTAGGGCGCGACGACGAGCTCGCGGCGCTTCTCGCCCTGGCCACCGCCCACGCCCGGTCCCCCGAGCCTGAACGGCCCCCCGGCCCCGTGGCGGATCGGCCGCGGCTGGTCCTTCTGAGCGGCCCGGCCGGCATCGGCAAGAGCCGTCTTCTGCGCGAGCTGAAGCACCGGCTGCAGCTCGAGGGGGTGCGCAATCTCACCGGCCGCTGCTACGAAGACGGCGGCGTGCCGTTCCAACCGTTCGTCGAGGTCCTGCGGCAGCTGCCGCGGCCGTCCGACCTGCCGCCCGCGCTGCGCGCGATCCTCGACCAGCTCGCGCCGATCGAGCGCGAGGCCGGCGACTCGGCGGCCGAAGCCTCGGAGGCCTCCGAGCGCGTGGGGAAGCAGGAGTTCATCACCGGTGTCGTCGAGCTTCTCGACCGGCTGGCGGACGGATCGCGCGGTGTCGTGTTCCTCGAAGACCTGCACTGGAGCGATGCCCCCGGCGTCGACCTCATCGACCTGATGCTGCGACTTCCCGGACCCGGCCCCTGGCTCTGCATCGGAAGCCTGAGGGACGAGGAGGCGCGCCAGGCTCCCATCGGGCGGCTCCTGGATCGCCACGCGACCTCCGCCACCCTGCGCCGCATTCGGCTCGAGCCCCTCGGCCTCGAGCAGGTGACCAGCCTCATCGCCTCGATGGTGCCGTTCGCCGATCGGCCCGAGGGGCTGTCGCGCCTCCTGGCCGACCGGACCGACGGCAACCCGCTCTACCTCGAAGAGCTCATGCGGTCGCTGGCGGAAGACGGAACCCTCAGGCGGCAGGGCGGCGGCTGGATCGCCGAGAGCCGGACCCTCGAGTCGATTCGCCTGCCGCCGAGTCTGGGAAGCGCCGTGATCCAGCGCGTCGCCGGCCTGCCATCCGACGATCGGGACCTGGCCGAGACGCTGGCGGTCATCAACCGGCCGGCCGCCGCCGACCTGCTGCGCGTCGTGACGGGCGCCGACTTCGCCCGGACGGTCGCGGCGATGGAATCGCTCGAGAGGCTGAGGCTGGTGACGTTCGAGACCGCGGCGGACGGATCCCGGCTCGCCGGCCTGGCCCACAGCCGCATCCGCGAGGCCGTCTACCGACAGATCCCCGTCGAGCGGCGCCGCGCCCTGCACGCCGCGGTCGGGATGGCGCTCGAGACGACCCACGCCGGCGACCTCGATACCGTGACCGAGGAGCTGGCGCACCATTTCGTCGCGGGGGACGATCACGCGCGCGCCGCCGACTACTGCCTGCGCGCCGCCACCAAGGCGGACGCGCTCTACAACCCGCAGCGCGAGGTGCAGTTCCTCGAGCAGGCGATCGAGCATCTCCCCGCGAGCGATGCCCCGCGGCGCCTCGACGCGCTCTACCGGATGACCTTCGCGAAGTCCAACGACCTGCACGATTACGAGGGGGCGCTGAAATCCGGCCGCGCCCTCTGCGACGAGGCCCGCAAGGCCGGCGACGTCCTTCACGAGGGGAGGGGCCTCCGCGAGGTGTGCTGGAGCTCCGGGTTTCTCGGCGACCTCGCCGGCGCCCTGGACGCGGGCCGGCGCAGTCTCGCCCTGGTCCGCTCGCAGAACGAGAAGAAGGACGAGGTCCTCAGCCTGAATGCCCTGGGGACGGTGTGCGCCACCAACGGCGACAACCTCGCGGCGCGCGAGTATTTCGAGCAGGCGCTGACGATCGCCGTGGCCATCGGCGACAACAAATGCCACATCGGCGTCTTGACCAGCATGGGGCTCAACTATGTGGGCATGGGCGAGGGGGAGAAGGCCCTGCGCTTCCTGGAAGAGGCGTACGCCGCCGCCAGCAAGCAGGGATTCCACTACAGCGCCAATCGGATCCTGATCAACCTGGGCTGCGCCCGCTACGAGACCGGCGACCTCGACGGGGCCCTGAGCGCCATGGAGGAGGCGTACGCCTGGTCGCGCGACCATCCCATCGTGGAGTTCCTCCTGCATTGCTACGAAAACCTCGGGACGTTCCACGCGCAGCGCGGGCACTTCGACCGGGCCGTGCGCCATTACGGAGAGGCGGCCGCCGTGTACCGGGAGATCGACAACGCCCCGGGCCTCTCGCCGCTGCTCGACTTGCTGGGCGGGATCTATCCGGAGCTCGGCCGCTTCCAGGAGGCCAAGGAGCTGCACCGCGAGGGGCTGGCCCTGGCCCGCAAGATCGATTCACGCATGCAGGAGGGGTTCCACCTCGCCTCGCTCGCGAACGACCTGCTGCGCGAGGGGGCGATCCAGGCCGCCGAGGACTCCGCCCGCGAGGCGCTAGAGATCGGCCGGGCCCTGAACCACCCGAGGATCACCTGCCGGGCGCTCAGCGTCCAGGCCCTGGCCGCGGCGCGGCGCGGGGATCGCAAGACGATCACCGCGACGACCCGGGCCCTCACGCGCATCGACGTGAAGCGCCTGCGGTACCACGAGCGGCTTCAGCTCCACCTGACGCTCGGCCGCTGCGCCCTGGCGCTCGGGAAGCCGGCCGACGCCGAGCGCGAGGCGCGGGCCGGGCTCCCGGTCGTGGTCAGGGCCGGCATGCGCGAGCTGCAGTGGCGGCTCAACGCCCTGATGGGGGACGCCCTCGCGGCGAGGAATTTGCCGGACGACGCGATGCGCTTCTATAATGTCGCCCGCGAATTGATCAGAACGATCGCAGCGGAGATCGAGGACCCGATGATGCGCAAGGACTACGAGAACGAAGAAGCCCGTGTCTCCCTGATCGCCAGCGCCAGCGACGCCCCGGGCCTCCCGGCGGTCCAGGCGGCGGTGCCGGTCTCCGGCAAGGGGGACCCGGTCAAGATGCTCACGACCATCTACCAGATCACCCAGATCATCAACTCGATCCTCGATCTCAAGGAGCTCTTGAACAAGGTCATGGACCTGGCGATCGACCTGGTGGGCGCCGAGCGCGGCCTCATCTTCCTGTACCGCAGCGAGACCGACGAGATGGAAATGGTCGTGGCCCGCAACATCGAGCACCAGACCATCAAGGACGCCACCGAGTACAGCCGCAGCATCCTGAAGGAGGCCGGCCACGGCCGCTCCATCCTGTCGCACGACGCCGGCACCGACGAGCGGTTCAAGGAATTCCGCAGCGTCTCCATCTACCACATCCGGTCGCTGCTGTGCGTGCCTCTGAAGCAGAAGAACCGCATCATCGGCACCGTGTACGTCGACTCCCGCAAGCCCGGCACAATCTTCACGGAGGACGACCTGCGCTTCCTCGAGGCCTTCGCCAACCAGGCGGCCATCGCCATCGAGAACGCCCGCCTGTACGAGAGCACCCGGCAGGAGAACCAGTACCTCAGGCAGGCGGTGCAGGAGCGCTACGGCTACGAGAAGATCGTCGGCCGCAGCCCCAGGATGCGCGAGCTGTTCGCCATCCTGTCGCGCGTCGCCACCAGCAGCCTGCCGGTCCTGATCCGAGGCGGCAGCGGCACCGGCAAGGAGCTGGTCGCCCGGGCCATCCACCACAACAGCCCGCGACGCGACCGGAGGTTCTTCACCGAGAACTGCGCCGCCCTCCCCGACACCCTGCTCGAGAGCGAGCTGTTCGGCCACGCCAAGGGGGCGTTCACCGGCGCCGACACCTCGCGCCGCGGCCTGTTCGAGCTGGCCGACGGCGGCACGCTGTTTCTGGACGAAGTCGGCGACATGAGCGTGCCCATGCAGAGCAAGCTCCTGCGCGTCCTGCAGGACGGCGAGTTCCGCCCCGTCGGCTCCGAGACCCCGCGCCACGTCGACGTGCGCGTCATCTCCGCCACCAGCCGCGACCTCGAGGCCATGATCGAGCAGAAGAACTTCCGCGAGGACCTGTACTTCCGCCTCAAGGTCATCACCGTCAAGCTGCCGTCCCTGCGCGAGCGACGCGAGGACATTCCCCTCCTGGTCGATCACTTTCTTTCCAAGATCGCCCTGGAGAACAAGAGGCCCAAGCTGCGCGTCGAGCCCGAGCTCATGAACCTGCTCACTCGCTACGACTGGCCCGGCAACGTCCGCGAGCTGGAGAACCAGATGGAGCGCCTCGCCCTGTTCGCCAACGGCGACAGCCTCACCCTGCAGGACGCCCGCAACGACGGCGAGTTCTACGGCAAGGTCTCAGCCCCCGCCGCCCGCGGCTCCGACACCGCCATCACCCGCGACGACCTCCTGCGCGCCCTCACCCAGGCCAACGGCAACCGCGACGAGGCCGCGCGCCTGCTCGGCGTCAGCCGGGCGACCTTCTTCCGGAAGCTCAAGCTCCTTGGGGTCGGCCAGAGACGGCCGAGACTCGTCCGGCCGCCGCACTCGGCTTAGCGTCCGAGGCCTGTTCGGGTGAGATTCTCACCTACGTTGATATACGTACGGCATGAGATTTTACTTTAGCCTTCTGATACTCAATTAAAACAACCCGTTTATTTACAATAGTCTGCGTATAGTCTCACAAATTTACTTCTGTGACTTCCGATACATTTCGTAAACCACAGAATTATAGCTACTTAGTGGCTCAGTCGTCTCATGTCGACTCGTCTCGGGAGAGAAACAAGACCGTCGCTTGGGTGCCTAATCGCCTTCAGGCAAAAACTCTAATAGATCATATTTCCAATGACATCCACATCTTTCTGGTTCTGCCGTTACAAACCTGGCATTGCCGTTGCTGTAGCGGATCGGCGATGGCAAGTAGGCATCTAACCTAGAAAGTAAGAAGTCCCGGGAGGATTCGATGAAGAAGGCGGCGGTGGTGGTGGCGGTGATGGTTCTGTCCCTGGCGCTCAGCCAGTCGGCCATGGCGGCTCCGACCCAGGGTTACACGATGGCGGCCGGACACACGAACAGCGACAGTCTCTATGAGCGGCTCCT